>JBMOFG010000150.1:0-5469 GCA_049314415.1 Polymorphobacter sp. | reverse complement strand
AGCCCGCCACCGGCAACGGTGGCGGGCTTTTTCATGCCGGCAGATCGAATCTTTCAGCGCCCGGTGAGCGCCTTGACCAGAACCCGCGCCTTTTCGGGCTGGCAGCGCAGCAGCCGCCGGCCAATGCGTGCCAAAGTGAACAGCCAGTGCCAGGGCAACAGCCAGGGATAATGCCGCCGGATGAAGGCCAACCGCGACCGGTTGAGCCAATAATCTGCCATCACGCTGCGTTTGCCCTCGATAGCCGAAGATCCGATCGAGCCGCCTTCCTTGTGATAAACCGTCGCGGCCGTGGCAAAGCCGGTCGCGAAACGGGCTTCGCCGCGCCGCCGGTTGCGCACCGCCCAGTCGATTTCCTCGAAATAGAGAAAATAGCGCGCCTCCATCAGGCCGACGTCGCGGAGGAAAGCCCGGCTGACGGCAAGCGAGGCGCCGAGCACGAAATCCGTGGCCGCCGCGACCTTGGCGGCATCGAAAGCTGTCGTGGCCGGCATCCGATTGTGGATCGCCGCTCCATCGCCCGTCCACAGGTTGAAGCGATAGCCGTTGAGCGCCTGCACCAGATCGGGCGACCAGTAGAACCGGACTACGGTGCCGCAGATGCCGATAGCGGGCGTCGCGGCCATCGTTGCAGCCAGTTGTTCGGCAGTATTGGCCTCTACCACTGTGTCATTGTTGAGCAGCCAGAAACAATCGATGGCCGGATCGGTGAGCAGCAGGTTGAGCCCGATATTATTACCGCCGCCAAAACCCAGATTGCCGCCGGAATCGACAAGGGTGATACCATCAGCAGGCTGCGAAACCGCCGCCGCCAGATCATCCGGCCCCAGCCGGCGTAGCGCCACCGGCTTGGGCCGCGCCGGGCGGGAAAAGCGCGCCATCAACGCAGAAGCCGGCTCGGCTATCAGGTCGCCGCGCGCCCACGCCTCGATCTGGTCGAGCGATCCATCGGCTGAGGCATTGTCGACCACGACGACCCGCAGTGGCACGGTGCTGTGCAACAGCGATTCCAGCGCTTCAATCGTGTCGCGCCAGCGGTTCCAGTTGACCAGCACCACGCCAACCGGTGGCGGCGCAGCCGTCATCGCCATAGGCGACGCTTCGCACTGGAAGCGAGGGCAGCGAACATCATGTTTATCATGGGCTTTCCGGCGCGGCTGTGGAACGCCGACGATGCGCTATGGCCTTGGGCTTGGCAAGCTGAATGCCCCGCGTGCCGGGGTTCAGCCAAAGGGCCGGAAGTTTTCGCCAAAGTTGCTTGCCCCTTGCATCCGACCCCGCTATAGCCCGCCACCTTGCGCTGTTCCGCGGTAGCTCAGTGGTAGAGCAGACGACTGTTAATCGTCTGGTCGTAGGTTCGAATCCTACCCGCGGAGCCAGCGCAAGCAAGTTTCGGTGGCGCTATACCATTGTGCCGACCAGTCGGCCAATTCCCGCCGTCAGTGCCATGGCCAGAGCCCCCCAAAAGGTTACGCGGGCGGTGGCGCGTCCGATATTGGCGCCTCCGGCCTTGGCGCCGACCGCTCCCAGCGCTGCCAGAAACAGCAGCGACATCGCCGACACGCCGATGACAAGCAGGGGCGACGGCAAGACGAAGACCATCAATAACGGCAGGGCCGCACCAACGGTGAAGGTCAACGCCGAAGTCAGCGCCGCCTGCACAGGCCGCGCCGTGGTGAACGCTGAAATGCCCAATTCGTCACGCGCATGGGCGGCAAGCGCATCACCCGCCGACAATTGCCGGGCCATCGATGCCGCGCGCGCGGTAGATGCCGGCCAATTCGGCGCGCTCGGCATCGGGATCAGCGACGAGCTCGGCGCGTTCGCGGGCCAGATCAGCGGCTTCGGTATCGGCCTGGCTGCTGACCGACACATATTCACCGGCCGCCATCGACATGGCGCCGGCGACCAATCCGGCAGCGCCAGCCACCAGAATCTCGCTGCGTCCCGCCGCAGCCGCAGCGACCCCGACAATAAGGCTGGCGGTGGAGACAATCCCGTCATTGGCGCCGAGCACAGCGGCACGCAACCAGCCGATTCGCGCCACCAGATGCCGTTCAAGATGCCCTGCTCTCGCCATCATGCGCGCTCCTGCGTGCAACGCCCGCTGCAAGGCGCTGTCCATTCATCGCACCGACAGCCACCATTGCCTAGGCTTGCGACAGTTTTAAGAGGATAATGCTGATGTTCTTCGCGCGTTGCCTGACGGCCTTTGCCCCTGTCCTGTTGCTGTCAGGCTGCACCTATGACTTTGCCGAGGGTTATGCGCCCGTTTATCCGCCTGGTTATGACAGTGGCATCGGCAGCGGCGATGTCGTGCAACCAGGCGACATGTTCGGTGGTCAGAACATCGCGTCGGTAGAATTATTCTACGGGCCGCTGGCGCGTTTTGGCCGCTGGGCCGACACGCGGTTCGGCTATGCCTTTATCCCCAATGTGCAGGCCGGCTGGCGGCCCTATGTCAACGGCCGCTGGGGCGACAGCCGGCTGTGGATCAGCAATGACCCCTGGGGCTGGGCCACCGACCATTATGGCCGTTGGGGATTTGATGCCCGGATCGGCTGGGTATGGGTGCCCGCTACCGAATGGGCGCCGTCATGGGTCGCATGGCGCGAGGATGCCGATGTCACCGGCTGGGCACCGATTCCGCCCGGGATCAACTATTCGGTTTCGATCGGTTTCGGCGGTGGCGCTCGTTTCGATGACTGGAACAGTTGGTATGGCCCAAGTTGGGTCTGGGTACCGCGCTCCTATCTTTATAGGCCGGGCTTCGGCACAGGGCCATTGCCGTGGCAGGGCGGCCGCGATTATTGGCGGACGAGCCAATGGCAGCGCAATACCGGTTGGAATGGCCGCCCGGGTTACCAAGGCTGGCACCGCCCCGGCGTGCTGCGTCCCAACAGCCTGCGCCCCGGCTATGGTCGCCCGCCCGCTCGCGACGGTGGTTGGCAAGGCCGGCCGCACCGTGATGGCCGCCAAGACCAATGGCAAGGTCGCCCCGGGCGCTCGCGCCCGTCCGAAGGCCAGTCCGTCGATGGCCAGCGCGGTATTGGCCAGCGGACGCCATGGGGTGACCAGCCACGCCAGCCGGCGCAGCGCGACTATCGCCCCACTGCCGGGGTTGCAGGCGGTGAAATTGCCCCGCCGCCGCCGCGCAGCGGCGGCAATAGCGGCGCCGTTGCGCCAGCGCCGCGCCCGGCGGACAATGGCGGCAGCTATCGCCCGGCGCCGCGCCGGGATGCCGCGCCACCGCCGCCTCGTGCCGAGCCCCCTGCCCCGCGGGCTTCAGTGCCCGCGCGGAAAAATCAGTATGAACAACCCGATTGATCGACATATTCCGGCAATAATCGCGCCGGAACACGCCTCGACCCAACAATAAACTTGCGCCCGTTCGCTGCACTGCACAGTATCTTCCTTGCAGCGAACGGGAGCAGCAATGGCGGCGGTTTCGGCTTTCGACGAAATGTATGGCAGCGCGGGCGATTATGGCCGCAACGCCAGCCGCGACAAGAACGGCGCCGAGGGCGTGGCGGTCAGCGATGCCTATCGCTCCATCCATACCTGGCTTGACCATTCGCCACCCGAGCTGATGGCCGCGCGGCGGCGCCAGGCGGAACTGTTCTTCCGCCGTATCGGCATCACCTTCGCCGTCTATGGCGACCCCGATGCCGCCGAGCGGCTGATCCCCTTCGATATCGTGCCGCGCATCCTGGCGCGCGCCGAATGGGATGCGCTCGAACGCGGCCTCAAGCAACGGGTGCGCGCGCTCAACGCTTTTCTGGGTGACGTTTACGGCGGCCGCGAAATTCTGCGCGCCGGGCTGCTGCCCGAAGAACTGGTGTTGCAGAACCCGGGATATTGCCTCCAAATGATGGGCCGCAAGCCGCCCGGCGGCGTCTGGACGCACATCGCCGGCATCGACCTCGTCCGCACCAGCCCGCATGAATTCTATGTGCTCGAGGACAATGCCCGCACCCCGTCGGGCGTCTCGTACATGCTCGAAAACCGCGAGGTGATGCTCAAGCTGGTTCCCGAACTGTTCGACCAGGTCAAGGTCGCACCGGTCGAGACCTATCCCGAAGCGCTGCTCGAAACGCTGGCCTCGGTCAGCCCGCGCTCCGGCATCGGCGGCGGCGCGCCGGTCTGCGTGCTGCTCACACCGGGCCGCCACAACAGCGCCTTTTACGAACATAGTTTTCTCGCCGACAAGCTCGGTATCGAACTTGTCGAAGGTTCTGATCTGTTCGTGCGTGACGATGTGGTATTCATGCGGACGACCGAAGGCCCGGAACGGGTGGATGTCATTTACCGCCGCCTCGACGATGCCTTCATCGATCCGCTGGTCTTCAATCCGACCTCGATGCTCGGCGTGCCGGGGCTGATGGCGGCTTATCATGCCGGCAATGTCACGCTCGCCAATGCCATCGGCACCGGCGTTGCCGATGACAAGGCGATCTACAGCTATATGCCCGAGATCGTGCGCTTCTATACCGGCGAGGAACCGATATTGAAGAATGTGCCGACCTGGCGCTGCCGCGAGCCCGAGGCGCTGGGCTATGTGCTCGATCATCTCGCGGAACTCGTGGTCAAGGAAGTCGATGGTAGCGGCGGCTATGGCATGCTGATCGGCCCCCATGCACCGCAGGCGACGCTGGCGGCGTTCGCAGCCAAGCTGAAGGCGCATCCGGAAAAGTTCATCGCCCAGCCGACCTTGGCACTGTCGACCTGCCCGACCGCGACCGATGCCGGTATCGCGCCACGCCATGTCGACCTGCGGCCTTTCGTGCTGACCGGCGCGCATGATGTGAAGATCGTGCCGGGCGGGCTGACGCGCGTGGCGATGACGCCGGGGTCGCTGGTGGTGAATTCCTCGCAGGGCGGGGGCACGAAAGACACATGGGTGGTGGATGATTAGCCCAGCACCGCGAGCGCGCGTGCCGCGCGCCAACAGGCGCAAGCGCGGCCAGCAGGGCGGCGCGCGCTCCGGCGCGCCGAACCGGCCTGACATCTCGGCGCGGCTTTGCTGCGACGCCGCCAGCGCTGGACCGACGTCATGTTAAGCCGCACCGCCTCCAACCTCTACTGGATGGGCCGCTATCTCGAGCGCGCCGATTTCACCGCGCGGTTGATCGAAGCGACGCAGCGGCTCGCCGCCCTGCCCTCGTCTTATGGCGGCGCCGGCAATGCCTGGGAATCGGCGCTCGCGGCGACCTGGATGACACAGGCGCACGCAGCGCGCGGCATCGGGCTCGACGAGCATCATGTCGCCGAATTCCTGACGCTCGATCCGGCTAACCCGTCATCGATCCGATCCTGCCTCGAAGCGGCGCGCGCCAACGCCCGCAGCGTACGCACCGCACTGACCGAGGAAGCCTGGGAAGCGATCAACACCGCGTGGCTCGAGGTGTCGCGCTATGGCACCCATCTCGACAGCCGCGATGCACTTGGGCCGCTGCTCGAACTCGTCAA
>JBMOFG010000149.1:0-5487 GCA_049314415.1 Polymorphobacter sp. | reverse complement strand
GCGCCGCTGACGCCGACCCGGTCGGGGCCGCACTGTTCGAGCCGCACATGCGCGAAATCGCAGGTCACATCAGGAACGAAATAGGCCTGAGGGTCGCCGACTTCATACAACATCTGTTCGGCGACGGTGCCGATGCTGACCAGGCCGCCGGTGCCTGCAGGCTTGGTGATGACCAGCGAGCCATCGCCGGCGCATTCCGCAATCGGGCTGCCGATGTTGTCCCAGCCGGGCACGTCGCGCCAATCGGTGAAGGTGCCGCCGGTCGCCTGCGCCCCGCATTCGATCAGGTGGCCCGCCAGCGTGCCGGCAGCGAGCAGGTCAAAATCGCGCGCGCGCCAGCCGAATTCATGGATCAGCGGGCCCAGCGCCAGCGCCGAATCGACAACGCGGCCGGTGATGACGATATCAGCACCGCCGGCCAACGCCGCCGCGATGGGAAAAGCCCCGAGATAGGCGTTGCAGCTGGTCAAGCCGTGCGCCGGAAAGGGCGCGCCATTGGCCATGTCGACCGTGCCGGCGGCAAATTCGGCGGCACGCGCCGTCAGGTCATCGCCGGCGACGGCGATGACCTGCAGATCCAGTTCTAGCTCAGCCAGCCGCCGCCGCAGTGCCGCCGCCAGCCCGGCCGGGTTCACGCCGCCGGCATTGGCGATGATCCGCACTCGCTTTTCGGCAATCGTCGCCAGATGCGGGGCGATATGAACCGCCATGAAATCGGGCGGAAAACCGCTCGCCGGATCGGCCAGCCGCATGCGGCCGAGCAGCCCCATCGCGCCTTCGGCAAGATAATCGAGGATGATGTAATCGACCCCGGCGGCAAGCAGTTGCGGCACCGCCAGCGCCGAATCGATGAAGAAGGCCGCGCCGCCGCCGATGCGGACAATGCGCCGGTTCACAGGTTGAACTGACTGGTGATCAAGACATCGATGCGGTCGAAATCGATGAAACGCCCGCAGCTTTCCATCATGAGGGCAAGGTTGCGCTCGAACGTGGCCGAATCACCTACCGCGTCGAAAAACACCTGCGGGTCGGTGAGCGCTGCCAGCGGGAAGCATTCCTCGACAAAGCCGGCAAAATCCGGTCCGTCGCTCTGCAACGGCTGGACCAGCACATGCTGGACATATTCGAAATTGGCCTGAGTCTCGATGGCGACCTGCGTATGGGTTGTCTGCCAGATGCGGCGCCAGTCGTCATGGCTTAGCCGTGGTGGCCGCCCGAGGAAGGTCGCCTGCGAAAACCCCCAGGTCCGCTCGCCCGGCACCACCGGATGCGCGACATTGGCAATGATCGTCGATTCGACCGCGATCCACGCCGCTACGCGGTCGCTGTGTGCCGCCAGCGCCGCATCGATGGCGGTTCGGAAGCGCGCATTGGCGCTGGGCAGCCAGAATTGCGCGATGGCGTGCATCTGCGGCCTTGTGTTGACCTGTCGCAGCTTTACCCCCGGTGCGACGGTCGCGTCCTGGAGGTTGAACCGCAAGTGCTGCGCCCCGGCCGCCTGCAACTGCGCCGCCAGCGGCCCGAGCAGGGCGGCGTTAAAATCGGCAGCGGATTGCGCCTCGGGCTTCCACAGCGCCACAACAAGCTTTTCCACAGATATTTCCTTCAGTCGAAATTGGCTTGGCCGCCATCGAGGGGGATCGTCGCCCCGGTCAGATAGCGCATTTCCGGCCCGCATAAGGCGACGATGGCTTCGCCGATATCCTGTTCGCAATCGCCGAAGCGGCCGGCCGGAATGGTCTTGAAAAACGCCGCCGCTTCGTCGGGATTGTTCTTGACCCACCATTTCACCCCGGGCGATTCAGCGTGCGGCGCGATGGTCAGCACCCGGATATTGTCAGGGCCCCATTCCGCCGCCGCTGCGCGGGTCAACACGCGGATCGCCTGCTTGACCGCGCCATAGGGACCATAGCGTGCCATGTCCCAGCGCACCCCGGCGGAGGAGGCGAGGTTGAAGATAGCGCCGCCGCCGCGCGCCACCAGATGCGGGTGGACACACTTCATCAGCCGGAACGTCGCCAGCGGGCCTGATTCGAACGAACCGGTGAAGGCTTCGTCGCTCACCTCGAGCAAGGTGCCGAGCGCTACTTCCTGGGCATTGTTGACGAGGATGTCGATACCGCCCAACTGCGCCACCACCGCCGCCACGGTGCGCTCGCAATCATCGGCGCTTCGCACATTGCAGGCGATGGGGATGGCGCGGCCGCCGCGTTCGGCGATGATCCGGCAGGTTTCGACGAGCTTGGCCTCGGTGCGGCCGGTAACCGCGATGGTCACCCCGGCGCGCGCCAGCGCCAGCGCAATGCCCTGGCCGACGCCCTGCCCCGCCCCGGTGATCAGCGCCACCTTGCCAGAAAGGTCCACCATGAGCGCGCTTCTCCTCGAGGTTCGCAAAACTATGGCATTAACACTACGCATCCTGTTGGCGGTTGGCCATCACAAACAACAATTGCGTTATCTGGTGGCAAAGAATACGGCAGACATATAATTCTCGGGGAAGGAAACCAGCCATGGCCGGCAGTGCGGCAGCATCGGCGTTCACGCCAGTGACGGTGGGTCCTTTGCGCCTGCGCAACCGCTTCATTAAATCGGCGACCAACGAAGGCATGGCCAAGGGCGGGCTGGTCACCAAGGGGCTGGCGAAATTCCATGAAAATATCGCCGCCGGCGGTGCCGCGCTGACGACCGTGGCCTATTGCGCCACCAGTCGCGATGGCCGGACGTTCATTGACCAGGCGACGCTCGATGATGCCGCCATCGCCGATTTCCGCGCGCTGACCAAAGGCGTCCACCGCCACGGCGGCGCCGCGATGGCGCAGCTTACCCATGCCGGCGCCTTCACCTTCCTCGACAAGACCCAGCTGGCGGCGGCACGGCCGCTGAGCGCCAGTGGCGGCTTCAACAAGATCGGCGTGATGAACAACCGCTGGTTGAAAAAAGCGATGACCAAGGCCGAGATGTCGGAAATGGCCGCCGAATTCGCCACCGCCGCGGTACGGGCGCGGGAGGCCGGTTTTGACGCCGTCGAGCTTCACATGGGCCATGGCTATCTGCTCAGCCAGTTCCTATCGCCCTTCTACAACAACCGCTGGGACAGCTATGGCGGCAACATCGAAAAGCGCCTGCGCTTTCCGGTCGAAGTCCTCGGCCGCGTCCTCGATGCCGTTGGCAAGGAGCTCGCCGTCGTCGCCAAGTTCAGCATGACCGACGGCAAGCAGGGCGGCAACACGATCGAGGACGGCGTCGTGATTGCCCGGGCGCTCGAAGCCGGAGGCGCGCATATGACGGTGCTGTCGAACGGCCTCAATGTCGAATCGATCACGGCGATGTTCGGCTCGTCTTTCCCCAAATCGAACCGCGGCAAGCCGGCCAATCTCGCCATCGCCATCGGCATGTGGGTGCAAAGCTTCACCGAGCCGCAGGATGTCGTGTTCCGCGAGAACTATCTGCGCGACCATGCCCTGCGCATCCGCGCCGCGGTCAAGATGCCGCTCGCCTATCTCGGCGGGGTGCAGTCGCTCGCGGGGGTAGAAACCGCGATGACCGATGGCTTCGAGGCGATCGCGCTGGGCCGTGCGCTCGTTCATGATCCCGATTTCGTCAACCAGTTGCAGGCGGGCAGCATCAGCCAGTCAGGGTGCACCGCTTGCAACCGCTGCGTGACGATGATGTATTCGCCCGGCGGTACCAGCTGCGTCATCAAGACCCCCAACGACGCCACACTAAACCGTGTGGCAGCAGGAGCCAGCGCATGAATTTTTCCGGCAAGGTCGCAATCATCACCGGCGGCAGCGACGGCATCGGTCGCGCCACGGCTGCGCTTTTGGCAGCGCGCGGTGCCACCGTCATCATCTGCGCCCGCCGCGCCGACAAGCTTGAGGAAGCCCGCGCCGCCATTGCTGCCGCTGGCGGCACGGTCGAAGCGATCCGCCTCGACGTGTCGGACTCAGCTGCCTTTGCCGCAATGGTCGCCGATGTCGCCGCCCGCCATGGCCGGCTCGACATGATGGTCAACAACGCCATGTCGGTACACTACGCCCCGATCACCAAGCTGACGCTCGACCAGTGGCGCGCCGATTTCGCCATCAACGCCGATGCCGCCTTTATCGGCACCAAGGCCGCCATGCAGATCATGCTGAAAGCCGGCGGGGGCAGCATCGTCAATATTGCCTCGACCTGCGGGATTCGCGCCGCACCCTATCTCGCCAGCTATTCCGCGTCGAAGGCCGCAATGATCCAGTTTTCCGCCGTCGCTGCGATGGAGGGCGCCCGCGCCGGGGTGCGCGTCAATGTCATCGTGCCGGGCCAGGTCAACACCGCCGCCAATGAAGACTATGCCCGCAAGAACCCCGATGCCGCCGGCGCGACCGCCGATGCCATTCCGATGGGCCGCGGCGGCAAGCCGGACGAACTCGCCGAAGCCATCGCCTTCCTGCTGTCGGATGCCGCCGCCTATATCACCGGCGTCGCGCTGCCGGTCGATGGCGGCAAGGCAGCGCAAATGTACCTGCCGTCATGATCAATATGCTCGATTTCACCGGCAAGACCGTGCTCGTCACCGGCGGCGGTGCCGGCATCGGCCGTGCTATTGCCGGGGCGTTTGCCGAACAGGGCGCCCGGCTGGTCATCGCCGAAAATGACCCGGGCCGCGCTGCCGAGGCCCGGGCGGCATTCGGCGCTGTGGCCGAGGTCCATGATGTCGATGTCACCGACCGCGCCGCCGTCGCCGCGATGGCGGCAGCGCTCGCCGGCCCGGTCGATGTGCTGGTCAACAATGTCGGCCATTTCCTCGCCGCCAAGCCGTTCGAGATGCTGGAAGAGGACGAGATCGACGCGATACTGACCGTCAATCTGCGCAGCGTCATAACCGTCACCCGCGCTTTCCTGCCGCATCTGCGCGCCGCCGCGCCGGGGGCCAGCATCATCAACCTGACCTCGATCGAAGGCTTTCGCGGTATCCCCAACTGCAGCATCTATGCCGCCGCCAAAGCCGGGATCGCCGGGCTGACCAAGAGCCTCGCCCTCGAGCTCGGCCCCGCCGGCATCCGCATAAACGATATTGCGCCGGAAACCACGGAAACCCCGCAGGTGCCGGTCACCTTCATGATCGCTGCCGAACATCGCCCGCATATCGAGCGCTGGATTCCGCTCGGCCGCTTCGGCGCGCCATCGGATTGCGCCGGCGCCGCCCTCTACCTTGCCAGCCCGCTGGCGGCCTGGGTCACCGGCACCACCATCCATGTCGATGGCGGCGCGCTGGCGGCTGCAGGCTGGACGCGCGACCCCAAGGGCAATTGGACGATCGTGCCCGTCGTCACCGGCAACGGCTTCAACTTTTAAAAAGGACGCGCGCCATGAAGGTTCTTGTCGTCGGCGGCACCGGCCTGTTGGGCGGCCATGCCGCACTGTATCTGCAATCGCTCGGCCATGACGTGACGCTGGCGGCGCGCAGCCCGGCGCATCCCGCCACCGCACTCGCCGCCCTGC
>JBMOFG010000148.1:0-5526 GCA_049314415.1 Polymorphobacter sp. | reverse complement strand
AACGACGCCGAGGGCCGGATCCTGTTGCGTATTCCGGTACTGCCGCCCGGAACCGTGCGCACCGACAGCAGCGACATATCCAGCCATTTGCGCGCCGAGGCCCTGGTATCAAATCGCGGCGGCCAGCCCTGGGTTGAAAGGGTTCATGTCAGCCAGCGCGAAGCCTTTAAGATGAATGCGCTTATCAAGGTCAAGACCTTTGACCAGATAAGCACTTATAAACTCGATGCGGCAGGGCGCCCGCGCCTCACCCGACAAAGCGCCGATTCGATGGGATCGATGTTCGGTTTCTCGGGCGGGCAGTCGAGCGAAACAATCTACACTTATCGTTGATCGGCAATCGCCGTCGAACAACAGATGGCAGCGCCAAGACTGCGATCTTGTTTTTCATCCGAGCCTCGTACCTCCCGCAATCGCGGGATTGCCTGTATGCGCCACTCCTTCTAACTTGCCGTATACGTCAACCGTTGAAGGCAAGATCTCCATGCGTTTCCAAGGCACTTCGGGCTATGTCGCCACAGATGATCTGAAGGTCGCCGTCAACGCCGCCGTGACGCTGCGCCGGCCGTTGCTGGTCAAAGGCGAACCAGGCACCGGCAAGACCGTGCTGGCGCAACAGATCGCTGCTGCCTTCGATGCGCCGCTGATCGAATGGAACGTCAAGTCGACAACCAAGGCGCAGCAGGGCCTTTACGAATATGACGCCGTCAGCCGGTTGCGCGATTCGCAGCTTGGTGATGCCCGAGTGCACGACATCGCCAACTACATTCGCAAGGGCAAAATGTGGGAAGCCTTTACCAGCGTAAAGCTCCCCGTGCTGCTCATCGATGAAATCGATAAGGCCGATATCGAATTCCCCAACGATCTGCTCACCGAGCTCGATCGCATGGAATTCGACGTCTACGAAACCGGCGAGCGAGTGAAGGCCGCACAGCGCCCGATCGTGATCATCACGTCCAACAATGAAAAGGAACTGCCCGACGCCTTCCTGCGCCGCTGCTTTTTCCACTATATCAAATTCCCCGATCGCGACACGATGGAAGCGATCGTGCGCGTTCACTTCCCCGACATCCAGCGCGCGCTGGTCGCCGAAGCAATGAACATCTTCTTCGACATCCGCGAAGTGCCGGGGATGAAGAAGAAGCCTTCGACGAGCGAACTGCTCGATTGGCTCAAGCTGCTGATGCACGAGGATTTGCCGATCGAGGTACTGCGCAACCGCGACACCAAATCGCTGATCCCGCCGCTCCACGGCGCGCTGCTGAAGAACGAAGCCGATGTCATGCTGTTCGAACGGCTGGCCTTCATGAGCCGGCGCAACAACGCCTGAGGCGCTAATCGGCCGCTACGACGAAGCGCTCCTCGCCCGCCCCCAGCGGCGCTGCGCGGGTGTGCAGTGTCGCATAGAGGCGCCCGGCCGCGAGATCAACACGCGCCCGGACATCGAGCAGCAGCTCTGCGCTGCCGCGCACCTGCCCCGGCGCCAGCAATTGCGCGAGCACCGGCCCCTTACCGCCCTTATGGGTGCGGTGGATGGCGACCGCCAGCGGCGCATTATCGCCCCGCCCGGTCGCTGTGACATCGACCGACAGCCGTGCCGTCAGCGGGTCATAGCGCCAGGACAATGACGCGTGGCTGCCGAAGCGCAATCGCCCGGCCTGGGGCGCCGGCGGCTTGCCAGCAACCAGCGGCGGCGTACTGAACGGCGCCTGGCGTGGCGTAGCCGCCTGTTCCCAGCCATAGCCAAGCGCCAGCAGCCGCGGTTCGCTGAACGCTGGTCCAAGCAATTCGATCCCAACCGGGATACCACGCACCGTGAAGCCGGCCGGGATCGCCAGCGCCGGCAGTCCCGTCACCGCGCTCAACCGGCAGTTGCTGGCGATGTTCTCAGCGCCGATTACTGGCGGACGGCCGAGCGCGCTTGGATAAAGCAGCGCGTCGAGCCGTTCGCGCGCGAACAGCGCATCGGTCGCCGCGCGCGTTGCTGCACGCTTGACCAGCACGGCGCGATAACCGGGGGAATTGCGCCCCGGCTGCGCCACGGCGTCACGAAACCGCGCCTCCAACTGGTCGTGGTACAGACCTGCCGCAACAATTTCCTGCAGCGAACCCAGCGGCGCACCGCCATGTTTGGCAAGATAGCGCGCGAAATCTTCGAGAAACTCGTACGGCGTGGCGTTGTTGTCGGCCAGAAGCGCACCCAGATCGGGAAGTTCGACGTCGAAAACCTCGGCGCCAGCGGCCCGCATCCCGGCAATGGCTGCCTCATAGACCGGCTTTCCCTCGCTATCTTCGGGCTGCATTACGAACAAACTCCGCAAAATCCCGATCCGCGCCCCCTGCAAAGCCCCTTGCGCGAGGCTTTCGACATAGCTTTTCGGCACATGCGCAGTCGCGTTCGCCGTCACGGCATCGGCCGGATCCGCCCCGACCGTGGCATCGAGCATGATGGCAAGGTCAGTCACACTGCGCGCCAATGGCCCTGCGACGTCTTGGGTATCCGACAGCGGTATCACGCCGGTACGGCTCGACAGGCCGCGCGTGGCGCGCAAACCGAACAGATTCTGATAGGCGGCCGGGATGCGGATCGACCCACAGGTGTCGCTACCCATGCCCGCGGCGGCAAAACTGGCTGCCACGGCCGCGCCGGTGCCGCCGCTTGACCCGCCCGGGCTGCGCGTCGGATTATACGGATTGCGCGTCTGGTTCGATAGCGACGAGATGGTGATGGTGCCTGCCGCCAGTTCCTGCATTGCCGTCTTGCCGAGGATGATGGCCCCCGCCGCGCGCAGACTCGCCACCTGAAACGCGTCGGCTTCGGGCTGCAGCCCGGCCAGCGCCAGCGTGCCACCACTCGTCGGCATGTCCTTCGTGTCGAAATTGTCCTTAACCAGCACCGGAATGCCGTGCAGCGGCCCGCGCGGCCCAGTCGCTGCGCGCTCCCTGTCGAGCGCTTCTGCTTCGGCCAAAGCCACCGGATTGAGCGCCACAATGCTGTTGAGGCGCGGGCCGCGCTGGTCGTAGGCGGCAATGCGGGCAAGATAGGCAACGACCAATTGCCGAGAAGAGAGCTTCCAGCTCGCCAATGCCGACTGCAATTCGGCGATTGATGCCTCGGTCACTTCGATGTCAGGGCCCGCTGCCGGGGCTGCCTTGGCCGCGCTGACGAGCATCACCAATGTCGCCCCGGAAAGCAACAACGCCATTTTCCGACCTATTCCCGCCATGCCGTTGCTCCCGCTGCCGTTTCCTTCGCAACAGACGGCAGCGCCACCGCGACGTCAACCATCGCGTGGCTACCGCAGCATCAGCCCGCCATCGATGGCGAGCGACTGGCCGGTGATGTAGCTTGCAGCGGGCGAAGCGAGGAACAGGATGGCCTCGGCAACCTCGCTTGCCGCGCCCCAGCGCCGCATCGGCACCGATTTGAGCAGCCGGCCTTCATAAACAGCGTCGGCGCGCATTGGCGCTGTCATCCGCGTCGCGATGAAGCCAGGGGCGACGAGATTGACCCGTACCCCGTCCAGCGCCCATTTGTCGCCGAGCGCACGGGTAAGGCCGAGCAACCCTGCCTTGGACGCGGTATAGGCCGGCGTCTCCTTCAACGCGAGGAAGGACGCCAGCGACCCGACATTGACGACGCTGCCCTTAGCCGCCTTCAGCGCCGGGAACAGCCGCATCGACAGGTCCATGACTGCATTGAGGTTGATGTCGATGACCGTTTCGAACGCGTCCTGGTCATATTCATTGGGCCGCCCGGTGCCGGCGTTGTTGATCAGCACGTCGAGCGTGGTGATCTGGGCCGACAGTGCCGCACGCGCCTCGGGCTTGGCTAAGTCGCTTTGGATATAGCCGACACCCTCGATAGCGTCGTCATACTCTGCAAACGCTGCGCGAGTGCCGGTGACAAAAACCGTCGCCCCCAGATCGCGTAGCGCCAGCGCCGTGGCATGACCGATGCCCTGGCTGCCGCCTGTCACCAGCGCCGTCTTGCCCTGTGCCCAGCTCATGCGCTCAATCCCCCGTCGATAATCAATGATGTACCGGTGATATAGCTTGCCAACGGCGAGGCGAGAAACACGATAGCACCGGCGATATCATCGGGCTCCCCGATACGCGCCAGCGGGACTTGCCGCTCGGTCGCGGCAAGGCGGCTGGGATCTTGCCAGGTCACCGCCGTCATCTTGCTGCGTACCAGCCCAGGCGCCACCAGATTGACGCGGATGCCGTCGCCGGCAAATGCCTGCGCCAGCGTTTTGGTCAGCGTCAGCAAGCCACCCTTCGATGCCGAATAGGCCGGTTGCCCGATTGTACCGCGAAAGCTGGCGACCGAACCGATGAAGATGATGCTGCCGTGCCCGGCAAGCATGGCGCGGAACTTTGTCGCCAGTTGCATCGGCCCGATCAGGTTGGTCGCCAGCACCTCGGCAAAAACACCGGCCTCGAATTCCTGACGGCGATAAGCGACTTTCGCGCCGGCGATGACCAGCGCGTCAAGGCGCGCCACGCCAGGATCGAATGCCGCAACGGCCGCAGGGTCGCCCTGATCGAGCCGATAATACTCCAGCCCCGAAAGATCGCCGTCGCTACCGGCATAATCGGCGGCGCTTGGCCTGGTGCCAGTTACGATCACTTGCGCCCCGGCGGCGCGGAACATTCGCGCCGCGGCGTTGCCGATACCGGTAGAGCCCCCTGTCACAAGCACGGTCTTGCCGGCAAAATCGAAAGCGCCCAAGCTGATCTCCTGTTTCGAAGGAGTGTTGGCGATGGCGCTGCTGGATGGCAAGGTCGCGGTTGTAACAGGCGGCGGTAATGGGCTCGGCCGTGCACATGCACTGGCGCTAGCAGCCGCCGGCGCGCGGGTGGTCGTCAATGATCTGGGCGGCGGCGTTACCGGCACAGGAAGCAGCGATGCAGCACAGGCAGTGGCCGATGAAATCCGCGCGGCCGGGGGTCAAGCCGTCGCCAATCGCGCCAGCGTGGCCGAGTGGGCGAGCGCCGCGTCGATCATCGCGCAGGCGGTGTCTGTCTTTGGCGGGCTCGATATCGTCGTCAACAATGCCGGCATCAACCGCCCGGCGACGCTGCTGACCATGACCGAAACAGACTACGACCTTGAAACCGGCGTTCATCTGAAGGGTACAACAGCCGTTTCGCACCATGCCGCGCGTTTTTGGGCCGATCGCGGCCCCGCCATCGGGCGCGCCATCATCAACACCTCATCGCCCGTCGGTATGCACCCCATGCCCGGTGGTGGGCCCTATTGCGCCGCCAAGGCAGGGATTGCGGCGCTGACGCAGGTCCATGCCCAGGAACTGGCGCATCTCGGGGTGCGAGTGAACGCCATCGCGCCGTGCGCCCGCACCCGGATGGTGATGGCGTCGCCGAGCGTCGATCGGTTGATGCCGCGCAGCGATGGCTTTGATCGCCATGCACCGGGGCATGTGTCGCCACTGATCGTCTATCTGGCGTCACAGCTGTGCGGTTTCACCGGCCGGGTGTTCGGCGTCGAAGGCCCCGATGTTG
>JBMOFG010000147.1:0-5533 GCA_049314415.1 Polymorphobacter sp. | reverse complement strand
CCGCCGTCGCTCTCGCCGCAACCGTCCTGTTCTGGTTATGAGTCCTGAGCCTAGCGCGAGGTGAACGGCGGGGCCAGAGCTATGGCCCGTCCCCGTGCGGTGAGGGGTAGATCAGCCCTTCCTGAACGGTGTCGCCATGTCCTGCGCCTCGATGTCCGCGGCCACCATCTCTCCTTCGCGTGCCACGAAATCGGCGACGGCGCGGCGGAACCCCGGATCGGTGATGTAATGCGCCGATACCGTCGCCACCGGGCGATAGCCGCGCGCCAGCTTGTGGGCGCCTTGCGCGCCGGCTTCGACCCGGGCGAGGCCATGGGCGATGGCCCAGTCGATCGCCTGATAATAGCAGAGCTCGAAATGCAGGAAGGGAATGTCTTCGCTCGATCCCCAGTAGCGGCCATAAAGGCAATCGCTGCCGATGAAGTTGAGCGCGCCGGCTACCGGCTCGCCATCGCGCAGGGCGAGCATCAGCAGGATGCGATCACCCATCGCCGCGCCGACAGCCGAGAAAAAGCTGCGGGTCAGATAGGGCCGGCCCCATTTGCGCGCACCGGTATCCTGATAGAAGTGCCAGAAGGCATCCCAATGCGCCTCGGTAATGGCAGCGCCGGTCAGATGGACAATCGCCACCCCGCTGGCCAGTGCGCCTTCGCGTTCCTTCCGAATCGCCTTGCGCTTGCGCGACGACAGCGCGTCGAGGAAATCACCGAAATCGCCATAGCCTTGGTTCGACCAATGATATTGCTCGCCGACCCGCATCAGCCAGCCCTTTGCTTCGAACAGCGGCTGCTGCTCGGGCGTGATGAAGGTCGCGTGTACCGACGAGATATTGTTTTGGCGGACCAGCGTTTCGGCCGCCGCCAGCAGCGCCGGCGCAGCGGCGGGATCGCGCAGCAGCAGCCGCGGCCCGGTGGCGGGGGTGAAGGGCACGGCGCATTGCAGCTTGGGATAATAGGCGCCGCCGGCGCGTTCATAGGCATCGCCCCAGCCATGATCGAAGACATATTCGCCTTGGCTGTGCGACTTCAGATAACCGGGCAAGATGCCGGCGGGTACACCTGCCGCGTCGTCGATAACGATGTGTGTCGGTTGCCATCCGGTGCGCGCTGCGGCGCTTCCTGACGCTTCGAGGCTGGTGAAGAATTCATGCGCAACGAACGGATTGTCGCGCCCGGCACAGGCGTTCCAATCCGCCGCCGGCATGTCGGCAGCGGCACTGAGGATACGGGCGCGAACCTCGGCCATCAGGACTTGATGGCGACGATCGCATCGATTTCGACGCCGACACCGCGTGGCAGCACCGCGACGCCGACCGCCGAGCGGGCATGGCGGCCGGCATCGCCGAACACCGCGACCATCAGGTCCGAGGCGCCATTGCCGACTTCGGGTTGCTGGGTGAAATCGGGGGTTGAGCTGACGAACACGCCCAGCTTGACGATGCGTTCGACACGGTCGAGCGACCCCAGCGCCGCCTGCATCTGGGCGATCAGGTTGATGGCGCACAACCGGGCGAGCGCGGCGCCCTGCGCGGCATCCATTGTCTCGCCGAGCCGGCCCTGAAAGGGCTTGCCATCGGGGCCAAAGGGGATCTGCCCCGAAATGTGCAGCAGGCCGCCGGCAATGACAGCGGGCACATAATTCGCCGCCGGGGCGACAGCGGCGGGCAGCGTGATGCCGAGTTCAGCAAGCCGGGCTTGGGGGGTCATGTGGCGGGGCCTTTCAACAGGGTTTCGATATGGGTGAGCGCTTCGGCCCAGCAATCGATGCGGGCATGGGCATCGGGTGCGGCGGGGATGAGATGGCGCAGCGGCACTTCGGCGACCATATGCAGGCGGTGGACGTGCGGCACGCGCTTTTTCGCCGAGGTGTGATGCGGCGGCAGGTCATCGATGAAGACGGCGTGGCTGGGGTTGTATTCATCGAGCAGGGCGCGGATCGGTTCGCCCTTGGGGCCATTGTTGCCGATGACACGATACGGCATGCCGACCCGGGCGAGTTCGCTCGTCCGCATGACGGCGTGATGGTCGGCGATGTTGGTCAGCACCACCACATCGCAATATTCGGCCAGCCGGGCCAGCGCCGTGCCGGCATGGGCCACCGGCGTCTGCGTCGGCATATGGGTATTGAAAAAACCGTCGAGCAGTGCCGGAAACGCCTCGGGTGCCACCGCCGTGCCATCGGCGTGACGGATGTTGCCGGCCAGCGCAAACGTGTCCAGCTTGAGAGTCAGGCCATGGACCTGCGCCAGATAACCGATGAACGGATCGCAGAATTCGAGCAGGACGCCGTCGCAGTCCGAAATGATCAGCGGGCGGGCCATCAGATGTCTCCCTGTGCCAGTGCTGCACCGGCCGCGACCAGCGCCGCCGGCGTCACGTCCAGCGCTTCGGCGCAGGCCAGAAGATCGATTTCGCGGGCGCCGAGGAAATCGATCACCGCCGCGAGCAGCGTCGGATTGTCGGCGCCGGCGCGCAGCGCGGCGGCATCGAGCCCCGACAGCGCGAGGAAACGTGGCCCCAGATCGGCGTCGCCCGCGACATGGGCGAGCGCCTGCAAGGCTAAAACAATTGGCGCCGTTCCGTTAACAATATATTTTTTCATTATCATTTATTATCCCGGCTACAGTGCCGTCGTTACGTTTAGCGGCCGTCGGTCGGCATTGCCAAGCGTGGCGGAAGGATTGCAGCCCCCAATGGAACTGAGCCGTCGAGAATTGCAACGCGTCGTGGATGCCATCGCGGTACAAGGACTGGCACCGGAAACCGAAGTTCGCATCGGTTTCGTTGGTACTGGCAGCAGCGTCGGGCTGGTCGACAGCATTGCCGTGCTGCTGCCGCCCGCTGCCAGGCTCGACGTGCTGACGATAGCCGAAGCGGCGCGGCGGATTGTCGCGCAAGAGTTGGCCGTGCTGATCATCGCCGTGGACAACCCATCATGGCGGCAGGCCATCATCGATCTGCAAGGCATCATCGCCTCTGCCAAGGCCCACCCGATTGCCGTGTTCGCTCTGGTGCCGCGCAACGACCCGGCGGCGCTGGTCAAGGCCTTTGAACTGCGCGTGGCCGATGCCGCCGGCCTGCCGATCGATCCCCATGAGGTCCGCGCCCGGCTCGCCGCGCTCGTGCGCCGCCGCCGTATCGCCTTTGCCAAGGCCGCCGAAACCCGCACCGCCTGGCAATTGGCGATGATCGATCCGGTGACCGGTCTGTTCAACCGCCATCACCTCGCCGCCGTCCTGCCCGCCGAATTCGACAGCGCCCGCCGCCTCGGCCAGTCGCTTGCCGTCATGATGATCGATCTTGACGGGTTGAAGGCGCTCAATGACCAATGGGGCCATGCCGCTGGCGACGCGGTGCTGCGCAATGTCGCCCGCGCCATTGTCGCCGGAGTGCGCCTGACCGACACGATCGCGCGCTTCGGTGGCGACGAGATCGTCGTTGTGATGCCCGACACCAGCCCCGCGGCGGCAACCGCGCTGGCGACGCGACTGATGCAACAGATGGACCCGCCTGGTCAGGACAGCGGCCATGACGATGGCAGCCGACCGCCGGAAATGGTGACGATCAGCATCGGTCTCGCGGTCAGCGGGCCGCGCGACGGCGATGCGGAAGCGCTGTTGCTCCGCGCCGATGCGGCGCTGTACGCCGCCAAGAAGGGCGGACGCAATCGGGTGGTCAGCGCAGGCTGATCCCAGGTCGGGTTGCGGCCGGCGGCTGCGTTAATGCCTCCGGCGGCTGC
This sequence comes from Polymorphobacter sp., assembly GCA_049314415.1. Classification (GTDB taxonomy): domain Bacteria; phylum Pseudomonadota; class Alphaproteobacteria; order Sphingomonadales; family Sphingomonadaceae; genus Sandarakinorhabdus. The sequence goes on along the minus strand of JBMOFG010000147.1, from coordinate 1,795 downwards.
GTTAATGCCTCCGGCGGCTGGGCCCCCCAGACTCCGCCTGGCAAATCTTATCTGATTGTCGACACCAATATCGATCGGTCTTGCCAGGCATCGAGCTGATCGAAAGGGGTCTGGGCCTATAAACAGCCGCCATACGCCTTTTCGTTCCGCCGCGGCGCGGGGATAGCGGCATGTCTGATCTGATCCGGGCAAAGAAATAGCCGCGGCATGGCCGCGGCTGGCACCGAACGGGATAGGTCGGCGTTCAGCCAACCGCCCGCGAATCGGGCTTGCGCCTGGCGGTGCACAGCGCTGCTGCGCGCGCGGCGACTTACTTGATCTTGGCTTCCTTGAACTCGACGTGCTTGCGTACGACCGGGTCGTACTTGCGGAAATTCAACTTTTCCGTCTGGGTACGCGGGTTCTTTTTGGTGACGTAATAATAGCCGGTGTCGGCAGTCGACACGAGCTTGATCTTGATGGTGGTCGGCTTGGCCATGACAGGTCCCGGAAGAAACGAGGTTGGAATCGCGCCATGGCAGACCAAGCGGCAGGCCGAGCGCGGGAAGCGGCGTCCAATGACGGTGAACCCCGGAAAAGTCAAGCCGAAGCGGCTGGCGCCGGTTTGGCAAGGCGGCGATAAATCCCTATCTGCTATGCCATGACCATAGCCCGCCTTGCCGACCGTAGCATCCTTTCAATTGCCGGTGCCGATTCGCGCGCCTTTCTGCAAGGCTTGCTGACCCAGGATGTGATGCTGCTCGCGGCCGACACGCCGCTTTATGCCGGGTTGTTGTCGCCGCAGGGCAAGGCGCTGTTCGACATGTTGCTGTTCGCTGGCGCGGATGATTCGGTGCTGATCGATGTTGCGGCCGACCGCGCCCCGGCGCTGGCGCGGCGGCTGGCGCTGTACAAGTTGCGCAGGGCAGTGACGATCGCGCCGGTCGATCTGGCGGTCTGGGCGGCTTGGGACGGCGATGGCGGCGCTGCCCCGGCTGATCCGCGCCACCCGGCGCTGGGGAAGCGCTGGCTGGCGACTGCCGCCGGGGCCGATGGCAGCGATGCCTATGCCGCGCATCGCCGTGCCGTCGGTGTTCCCGAAACCGCCGAAATCGGCGAGGACGAATTGCTCTGGCTCGAAACCGGTGCCGATCTGCTCGGCGGGGTCAGCTTTACCAAGGGTTGTTATGTCGGCCAGGAAAACACCGCGCGGATGCATCATCGCGACAAGGTGCGGCGGCGGCTGGTACCAGTGACGCTGGCGGGTGACCGTGGCGACAGCGTGGTGCGCGATGCCGCCGGGCGACGCGCCGGCACGCTGCGCGGTGCGGTTGTCGCGGGCCTTGGTTTTGCGCATCTGCGGCTCGAAACTGCCGCCGCGCCTTTGTTCGTTGGCGACACGCCGCTGGCTGTGCGCGTGCCCGCCTGGCTGGCGCCCGAACTGGCGCCCGCGCCGGCACCAGCAGCGTCGCCAGCAGCGTCGCCAGTATCGACATCATGACCATGGCGCGGGTCGATAGCGGCCTTGGCGGCCAGGCTCTCGGTTTTGCCAGCGACCTGCTCGGCTGGTTGCGCACCGACAGTCGCAACGCGCTCGTTGCAGTCGGCATCGCGGTTGCCTGCTATTTCCTGGTCTTCGGCCTGCGCTGGCTGCTCGTCCGCTTGCTCGGCGCCGGTCATCCGGTCACCAACTGGCGCGGTTTCGCGCGGCGCATCGTCAACCGGACACGCAGCCCGTTCATTGCGGCACTGTCGGCCTATCTTGTCATTCACATCGTCGAAACCCCGGGGCTGTTGTCGCGCGCCGTCGATTTCG
>JBMOFG010000146.1:0-5550 GCA_049314415.1 Polymorphobacter sp. | reverse complement strand
ACCATTATGTCATCAACGGCCAGAAAACCTGGTCGAGCCGCGCCGCCTATGCCGATTGGGGCTTTGGCCTGTTCCGCACCGACCCCGACAGCAAGCGCCACAAAGGCCTCAGCTTCATCCTGTTCGACCTCAACACGCCGGGCGTCACCCGCCGGCCGATCCGCCAGTTGCACGGCGACACCGGCTTTGCCGAACTTTTCTTCGACGATGTGCGGGTGCCGGTGGAAAACTGTCTTGCCGGCGAAGGCGAAGGCTGGAACGTCGCCATGGCCACCGCCGGCTTCGAGCGCGGCCTGATGCTGCGCGCGCCGGGGCGTTTTCAGGCGACCGCCACGCGCCTCGTCGAACTGTTCCGCCAACATGAAAAAACCGCCGCACCGGCCGTGCGCGAAGCCGTGCTGAGCGCTTGGATGGGCACCCAAGCCTATGCCTATAATACCTATGCGGTGGCAGCGAAGATCATGGCCGGCGGCAAAATCGGCGCCGAGGCCAGCCTCAACAAGATCTTCTGGTCGGAACTCGACCGCATGATGCACCGCACTGCGATGCAGTTGCTCGGCGCCGCCGCCGAACTGCGCACGCTCGGTGACGGCGAAACCAACGCCTGGCTCGATGGCTATATCTTCTCGCTGTCGGGGCCGATCTATGCCGGATCGAACGAGATCCAGCGCAACATCACGGCGGAACGCCTGCTCGGCCTGCCCCGCGTCGGAGCCGGCTAATGAATCTGTTGCTCACCCCCGACCAGCTCGAACTTGCCGATTCGGTGCGCTCCTATCTCGCCGGCACGCACGGCCCCGACGTGCTGCGCCGCCTCGACGCCGGGCCGAACCGTGACCCGGCCGTCTGGCAGGGGCTCGTCGATATGGGCCTGCCCGGCCTGTCCGTTCCCGAAAGTGCCGGCGGGCTCGGCCTCGGCCTGCTCGATGCGGCGCTGATCGCGGTAGAATGCGGGCGCTTCTGCCTTGCCGAACCGCTTGTCGATACTGCCTTTGTGGCCGCACCATTGCTCGCTGCCACCCCCGCAAGCGGTGAAATACTCGCCCAAATCGCCGCCGGAAGCGCCCGAATTGCGCTCGCGCACCCCCTCAACCCGTGGATTGCCGACCTCAAAACCGCCACGCACTGGCTCGGAACGGGCCTTTCACTCGTCACTTCTGCTGATATTTCCGCCCCTGCCGCCAGCGTCGACCCGCTGCGCAACCTCTCCGCGCCTCTCGCAACCGGCGAAAACCCGGCCCTTTTCGACCACGCCGCGCTGATGAGCGCCGCACAACTCATCGGTCTTGCCGAAGCAATGCTCCAGCAAGCCACCGATTATGCCAAGATCCGCAGCCAGTTCGGCCAACCGATCGGCGCTTTCCAGGCGGTCAAGCACCAGCTTGCCAGCGCCGCGGTGGCACTCGAATTCGCCCGCCCTGCCGTCTGGGTGGCGGCGCAAGCCCTGCACGATGGCCTCGCCACCGCCCCGGCGGCCGTCAGCCACGCCAAGATTGCGGCGGGTGATGCCGCCACCAGCATCGCCGAAACCGCCATTCAGGTGCACGGCGCCATGGGCTACACCTATGAAGTCGACCTGCATTTCTGGATGAAACGCAGCTGGGCGCTCACCGCCGCCTGGGGTGACCGGGCGTTTCACCTCGCGCGACTCGACGCGGCAGTCATCGGTGGCGGCATCGCCATCGGCCCGCGGCACAGCTTCGGATGACGAGACGCACCCTTCTTGCACCTCCTCCCGTGCGGAAGAGGTGATCGTGTTGCAAAGGACACCCCATGGCTGAAGCCTATATCGTCGACGCTGTCCGCGCCCCCATCGGCCGCAAGAAGGGCAGTTTCGCCGCGATTCACCCCGCCGATCTCGCCGCGCATCCGCTGCGCGCGCTCATCGCCCGCACCGGAATCGATCCCGGCACCGTCGACGATGTCGTCTGGGGCTGCTGCGACACCATCGGGCCCCAGGCCGGGGACATCGGCCGCACCGCCTGGCTGGTCGCTGGCCTGCCCGAACATGTGCCCGGCGTCACCATCGACCGCCAGTGCGGATCCTCGCAACAGGCGGTGCATTTCGCCGCGCAGGGCGTCATGTCGGGCACGCAGGACCTTGTCGTGGCGGGTGGCAGCCAGGCGATGAACGCCATTCCCATCTCCGCCGCCATGTACGCGGGGCAGCCTTATGGCTTTGATACCCCGTTCCTGTCGTCGCCGGGCTGGCTGGCGCGCTATGGCGACGAGGCCATCGACCAGATCAAATCGGCCGAGATGATCGCCCAGAAGTGGCAATTGACCCGGGCCGCCATGGAGCAATTCGCCCTCGCCTCGCACCAAAGGGCGCAGGCAGCTATCGACAATGGCTGGTTCGCCGCCGAAATCGCGCCGCTGAACGGTGTCGCGCATGACGAAACCGTCCGCCCCGGCACCACGCTCGAGGGCCTCGCCGGGCTGAAGACCGTCAAGGAAGGCGGCGTCATCACCGCCGGCATCGCCAGCCAGAACTGCGACGGTGCCGCCGCGCTGCTCATCGCCAGCGAAGCCGCGGTCAAGGCGCACGGCCTCAAGCCCCGCGCCCGCATCCATCATATCTCGGTGCGTGCCGACAATCCGGTGTGGATGCTCACCGGCCCGATCACCGCCACCCAGCATGCGCTGAAGAAAGCCGGCATGACCGTCGCCGATATCGACCTGTTCGAATGCAACGAAGCCTTTGCTTCGGTGCCCATGGCGTGGATGCAGGAGCTTGGCATCCCGCACGACAAGGTCAACGTCCAGGGCGGCGCCATCGCGCTTGGCCACCCGATCGGTGCCACCGGCGCGCGGCTGATGACCACGCTGCTCGGTGCGCTTGAACGCACCGGCGGCCGCTATGGCCTGCAAACCATGTGCGAAGGCGGCGGCCAGGCCAATGTGACGATAATTGAACGACTTTAGGCATAGAGCGACTGTCATGGACCCGGCCATCGCCATCCCCAACCTGCTCTACACCTACGCCATGCGCTTCGACGATGGCGATTTCGACGGGGCAGCGGCGCTGTTCGATCGCGGCTGCGTGGTGGCCTCGGGCCAGCGCATCGCCGGCCGCGCGGCGATTCTGGCGATGTGGCAGCAATGGGTGAAGACCTATGACGGCAAGCCGCTGACCCGCCACATCACCACCAACCCGATCATCGAACTGGCGCCGGATGGCCAGACCGCGACCTGCCAGAGCCAGTGGACCGTGCTCCAGGCCGCCCCCGGCTATCCGCTGCAGGTCGTCGCCAGCGGCCGCTACCGCGACACATTGGCCCGCGACGGGGCCGATTGGCACTTCACCGAGCGCGAATATCGCCAGACCGACCTCGTCGGCGACAGCCGCGCCCACACGCTACAGGCATTGGGATAGAGCATGGGCATCTGCGACAACCGCACCGTCATCATCACCGGCGCCGCCGGCGGGCTCGGCCGCGCCTATGCGCTGGCCTTCGCCGCCGAAGGCGCCAGTGTCGTCGTCAATGATATCGGCACGTCGCTGTCGGGGGAGGGCCGCGACACCAGCGCCGCCGATGCGGTGGTGGCACAGATCATCGCCAGCGGCGGCAAGGCGATCGCCAATTACGAGGACATTACCGACTGGGACGCGGCCAAACGCATCGTCGATGCCGCTGTTGCAGCCTTTGGCGGGCTTGATGTCATCGTCAACAATGCCGGGATCGTGCGCGACCGCATGTTCGTCTCGGCCACGCTCGACGAATGGGACGCCACCATGCGCGTCCATCTGCGCGGGCATTTCTGCCTGTCGCGCCACGCCGTCGACTATTGGCGGGGACAACAAAAGGCCGGGCATCCGGTCGATGCGCGCATCATCAACACCTCATCGGGGGCCGGCCTGCAAGGCTCGATCGCCCAGTCGGCCTATTCGACCGCCAAGGGCGGCATCGCGGCGCTGACGCTGGTGCAGGCCGCTGAACTGGCCCGCTATGGCATCACCGCCAACGCGCTGGCCCCCTCGGCGCGCACCCGGATGACCGAACAGGCCTTTGCCGACAAGATGGCGACCGGCGGCCAGGCCTTTGACGTGATGGACCCAGCCAATATCGCGCCCACCGTCGTCTGGCTCGGCAGCGCCTTGTCCGCGCATGTCAGCGGCTGCGTCTTCGAACTCGAAGGCGGCAAGATCATCCTCGAACAGGGCTGGGACCTTGGCCCCGGCGTCGATGCCGGCGCGCGCTGGAACCCGGCCGATGTCGGTGCCGCGGTCGATGATCTGCTTGCCCGCCGCACAAGCCCACGCAAGGTCTGGGGGACCGCATGAACTTCGCCTTCACCGACGAACAGGCGATGATCGCCGAAACGGCGCGCAGCTTCTTCAGCGCCAATGCCACCAGCGCCCGCACCCGCGCCGCCATGGCGGGTGACGGTATCGACCGCGCCTTGTGGAACGCCTTTACGCAAGAACTCGGCCTCGGTGGCATCGCATTGCCCGAAAGCGTCGGCGGCGCCGGGCTCGGCATGGTCGAACTCGCCATCCTCGCCGAAGCGGCAGGCGCCACCGTGGCAGCCCTGCCGCTGCTCGGCAGCCTCGCCATGAGCGCCCAGGCCCTCGCGGCCGGCGCCAGCGCGGCGCAACAGGCGGCATGGTTGCCCGGCATCATTGCCGGCACCTGCATTGCCGCCCCGGGATCGAGCGCCACCGCCAGCGTCAGCGGTGACCGCATCAGCGGCGATTTCGGCTTTGTTCCGCATGGCGGCAGCGCCGATCTGTTCGTGCTGCACGCCGCCGGACACACCTGGCTGGTGCCCGCCGATGCCCCGGGCGTCACTGTCAAACGGCTGACCACCATGGACCAGACCCGCCCCTATGCGCAGGTCAGCCTTGCCGGCACCCCCGCTGATCCGCTGCCCGGTGCCGACGCCATGGAACATGCGACCCACGCCGGCTGGCTCGTCGCTGCCGCCGAAGCGCTCGGCGGCGCGCAGGCCTGCCTCGACCAGACCATCGCCTACGCCAACCAGCGCATCCAGTTTGGCCGGCAAATCGGCAGCTTCCAGGCCTATAAGCACCGCCTCGCCGACATGATGATCGAGATCGAACAGGCGCGCTCCGCCGTCTGGTGGGCGGCCTGTGCGCTCGACGAAGCCAGCGACGAAGCCGCCATCGCCCTGCACGGCGCCAAAAGCTTCGCCACCGACACTTTCGCCATGTGCGCCGGCAACATGATCCAGCTGCACGGCGGCATCGGCTTTACCTGGGACCATGATGCGCACCTGTTCTTCAAGCGGTCGCGGGCACTGCAATCGATGCTGGGCAGCAACAACTGGCACCGCGAACAGGTGGCGCGACTGATCGGCCTGGGAGACACCGCATGAAACTGGGATTCTCCGCTGAAGACGAGGCGTTCCGCGCCGAAGCCGCCGATTGGTTGATGGGCCAGATGACCGGCGATTTCGCCGATATCCGCCACATCCAGGGCCTGACCGCCAGCCCCGAACGCCGCAAGGAATGGGAACAACGGCTGGGCGAAGCGCGCTGGTCGTGCATCGGCTGGCCCGAACAATGGGGTGGCCGCGATGCCAGCC
>JBMOFG010000145.1:0-5551 GCA_049314415.1 Polymorphobacter sp. | reverse complement strand
TGATGCCAGCATTGTTGACGACGATATCGACGGCCCCGAGTGCCGCTTCGACCGCAGCGACGCCATCGAGGCATTCCTGATGCTCGGCGACATTCCATTTGAACGCCGGAATGCCGGTGCGTTCGGTGAATTCGCGCGCCTTGGCACTATCACCACCGTAATTGGCTGCCACGGCAATGCCCTGCGTCTTGAGCATGAGGCAGATAGCCTCGCCGATGCCGCGTGTGCCGCCCGTTACAATCGCTACCCGTGCCATGTCGACGTCCCCGCGCATATCGCCACCGGTGAATCCCGGCTGAAATTCAGCTTAGCGGTGCTTCTACCCAGCCTGCAAGCTCACGCGCCAGTAAAGCCTTTAACATTTCGATGCCAACCGGCGTGGCGTTGAGGCAGGGCAGATAGGCGAAATCGGTGCCGCCATGTTCGAGGAAAGTGTCGCGGCCCTCCAGCGCAACCTCCTCGAGCGTTTCGAGGCAATCGGCCGAAAAGCCCGGGCACACCACAGCGATGCGGCGAATGCCTTGCTCTGGCAGCGTTTCGAGCATGCCTTCGGTATAGGGCCGCAGCCATTCCGCCCGGCCGAAACGCGACTGGAAGGTCACCTTGACCGGCAGGTCGAGCGCCTCCTGGAGCAGCCGCCCGGTCTTGATGCACTGGCAATAATAGGGATCGCCCATGTCGAGCGTACGCTTGGGCATGCCGTGAAAGCTGGTGACAATCAGGTCAGGCACGAAATCGAGCTTCGCGAGCCCGTCGCGCACGCTCTGCGCCAGCGCGGCGATATGGTCGGCATTGTCGTAATAGGGCGGCAGCGTGCGCAGCGCCGGCTGCCAGCGCCAGCCAGCGATCGCGGCATTGGCGGCATCGACAACCGTCGCGTTGGTCGCTGCCGAATATTGCGGATAAAGCGGTGCCAGCACGATACGGTCGCACCCCTGCTGCTGCAAGGCTTCCAGCCGTTCGCCAATCGAACGCGTGCCATAGCGCATCGCCCAATCGACAATGACGTTCGGCCCGAAACGTCCTTCCAGAGCCGCGGCCTGCGCCTTGGTGATGGCGGTGATCGGCGAGCCGTCGGGCGTCCACACCTTGGCGTAATTGGCCGCCGTGGTGCGCGGGCGGATGTTGAGGATCAACAGATTCAGAATCGGCTTCCACAGGAAGGCCGGAATCTCGATGACGCGCGGGTCCGACAGGAATTCACCGAGGAAGCGCTTAACCGACGGTACATCAGGGGCATCGGGCGAGCCGAGATTGACCAACAGCACACCGACTCCGCCGACACGCGCCGGCGGATGGCTGTCAGGGCGCAGCACCGGGGCCGGAGTCGGCAGGGGGAAGGCGTTGTTCATGCCGCCGCCAGCAGCGGCAATTGCCGCCGCCGCCCGCCACCCGCCGCGAATAGCGCATTGGCGACGGCGGGCGCGATCGGCGGGGTGCCGGGTTCACCGACGCCGCCCGCCGGGGCGTCCGACGCGATGATCGTCACGGCAATCTCCGGCGTTTCAGCCATGGTGAGCAGCGGATAGCTATCGAAATTGCCCTGCTGCGCCATGCCATCGACAAAAGTCACCCGGCCGTGCAGCGCCGCGGTCAGGCCATAGATGACGCCGCTTTCCATCTGGGCGCGCACGCTGTCGGGATTGATGACGCGGCCGCAATCAACCGCCACCCATACGCGCGTCACCCGCGGCGCCTCGCCCTTGACCAGCGTCACCTCCGCGACCTGAGCAACGATGCTGCCGAAACATTCGCTCAGCGCAACGCCGCGGCCGACGCCGGGCGCGACGGTACCGAGCGGTCCGCCGGCCTTGAGCGCCGCGCGCAGCACCGCGGCATGGCGCGGCTTGTCCTTGAGCATCGCCAGGCGGAAGCTGCCCGGATCGGCCTTGGCGGCGACTGCCAGTTCATCGATGAAGCTTTCGGTGATGAACGCCGAAAAACTATGCCCGACCGAGCGCCAGAAGCCCAGCGGCACCGGGCAATCGGCAAGCGCATGCGCGACGCGGATATTGGCGATATCGTAAGGGAGCAGCACCGCGCCTTCGATGGCGCCGGCGCTGGCCTTGGGGTCGCCCCCGGCGATGGGAATGTTGCGGCCCATGAAACTGCTGCCGACATCGGGGGCGGCGATTACCGCGTCCCACCCCGTCACGCCGCGATCGCCGGCAACGCCGCGCAGCCGCGCCGCAACGGCCGGGCGCCACATGTCATGCGCGAAATCTTCCTCGCGGCTCCAGATCAGCTGGACCGGGCGACCAACGGCCTTGGCGATGATCGCCGCCTGTTCGCAGGCATCCTTTTCGACCTTGCGGCCAAAGCCGCCGCCGATCAGCGTCGGGAAGATGGTGACATCATCCGAATCGATATCGAGCACGCGGGCGACGCCCCAGGCAGCGAGCGTTGCCGATTGTGTTGGCGCCCAGACTTCGCATTTGCCATTCTCGAAGCGCGCCGTCGCCGTCATCGGTTCAAGGCAGGCATGGGCGAGGAAGGGCAGGGTATAATCGGCGCTGACATCGGCGCCGCTTTCCAGCGCGCCAGCGACATCACCCTCATCGCGCACGACATCGCGATCGCCATCGAGCGCCGCCTTCAACCCGGCTTCGAGCCAAGGGCCGGCGGGTTTGTCCGCCGCGGTATAGCTGACCGCGACCGTGTCGAGCGCTTTTTTCGCAGCATACCAACCATCGGCGACCACAGCGACGAAATCCGCGCCTTCAACCAGCCGTGCCGTCGCCGGCAGCGCGCTCTTGCCGATCGCCTTGCGGGTGGCGCCGATCGGGTTCTGGCGGATCGCGGCATACATCATGCCGGGCAGTCGGACATCGGCGCCGAAGCGCGCGCTGCCATCCGTTTTCGACGGAATATCGAGACGCAGCACTGATTTGCCGATCAGCACCGGCTTGTCGCGCAGGGTTGGTTCGCTGGGCGCATCTTCGAGTTTCGCCTCGCCGGCAATCTCGGCAAAGGCGATGCGGTTGGCCTTGTGGATGACGAAACCGCCCGCGGTATCGCAATCTTCCCAATCGACCGACCAGCGCCGGGCCGCCGCCCGGCACAACATTTCACGCGCCGCAGCCCCGGCTGCGCGCAACGGCGCTTCGAAACCGCGCACCGAAGTGCTGCCGCCAGTAATCTGGAAATCGAAGAATTCGACCATGCGGCCACCGCCCCAGGCGGCGATCGAACGCATCGTGTCGGACATATGCTCTATCTGGTCGGCCATCATGCCCTTGTTGGCATAATCGGGGCCGAGCGGTGCCGGCTCGACAGCCACGGTGCGCCAGTCGGCGCCCATTTCATCGGCGACGATCTGCGCCAGCCCCGACCAGATGCCCTGGCCCATTTCGGCCTGGGGCACTGCCACTGTCACCCGACCATCGGCACCGATCTTGACGAAGGCGTTGATCAACTGTTCGCCTTCGCCCGCCGTCCAGACGAGCGCGCGCCGGCGCGGCCAGGCGGCCCAGCCAATGGCCAGGCCGCCGCCGACACCGGCGGCGATCAACAGGGTGCGGCGTGAAATCGCCATGGCGTGCGTCCGGTTCCTTGCCTGGCCCTACTGCAACTGGCCCATGAGATGTTCGGCCGATGACACCGCAAAGGCACCCGGCTCTTCGATGTTCAGATGGGTGACCACTCCGTCCTTTACCAGCATCGAGAAGCGCTGGCTGCGGATTCCCATGCCAAATTTGCTGAAATCGGCTTCAAGGCCCAATGCCTTGGCGAAATCGGCGCTACCATCTGCGAGCATCGTTACCTTGTCCCCCGCATCGGCCGATTGGCCCCAAGCGCGCATCACAAAGGCATCATTTACCGACAGGCAGACGATTTCATCGACGCCGTGCTGCTTGATAGTTTCGGCGTTGGTGACGAAGCCCGGCAGGTGCTTGGCCGAACAGGTCGGGGTGAAAGCACCCGGCACCGAAAAAAGCGCAACCGTGCGGCCACCGAAAAGTTCATCGGTCGAAATCGGCGCCGGGCCGGCATCGCTTGCCTTGACGAGGGTCGCCGTGGGGATCTTGTCGCCAACCTTGATGGTCATCTTGCCGTCCTTTGTGCAAATGTATCATATGTCCGATAGCCGCCCCCTTTGTATGCGTCCAGCGTAACGCTATATCTGCGACGAGATGAACGTTCCCCGTTTCCTTTCCGGCACGCTTTTGCTCTCCATGCCGGGGATCGGCGATCCGCGTTTCGAACGCAGCGTTATCGCCATGTGCCTGCACGATGACGATGGCGCCTTCGGGCTGGTGGTGAACAATCCCGCCACCGGGTTGAAGGTGCGGGCACTGATGGAACAGCTCGGCATCGATCCGGGCGTCACCGCCGAAGACGCGCTGTTGATGAACGGCGGCCCGGTCGAATCCGGGCGCGGCTTCGTGCTGCACAGCGCCGATTACCAGGGCCAGGGCACGATCACGGTGACCGGTACCACCGGGCCGGTCTGGGGCCTCACTGCCACGCTCGATGTCTTGAAGGATATCGCGCTTGGCTGCGGCCCGGAGCGCTGGCTGGCGACGATGGGCTATACCGGCTGGAGCGCCGGGCAGCTTGATGGGGAAATGACCCGGCACGGCTGGCACGTCACCCCTGGCGACCCGGCAATCCTGTTCGAAACTGACATCCCTGCACGCTGGTCGGTCGCCTATGGCCAGCAGGGCATCGATGTCGGACAGTTGAGCGCAACTCCGGGGCGGGCCTAACCCCGTCACATCCCGGCAAAGGCGTCGGGCTTGTTGCCATCAGGGTTGCAAGAAAAGCCCCTTGCGCACGGCTGCGGCGGGCCAACGCCAGCGAACGCGAGATGCCGGCGCTTTATGAGCTGCCGTCTGATGCCAATATGACATGAATAATGCGGCATCATTCGAAGCGCTGGCCGCGCCGGCGGCGCTTGGTCACCATCCGGCTGTTGCATTGCCGGGCCGGCATGGCTATAGCCCCGCCCTTCGCATGACCGAATGGCCCGGCTGAATGGGCTGCCGTGGCTGTTCAATGATGCGTCCATCAGAGCCTTTACGGCTTCCAAGGAGACGAAATGCCCAAGCTCAAGACCAAGAGCGGTGTGAAGAAGCGCTTCAAGATCACCGCGTCCGGCAAGATCAAGCACGGTGTTGCTGGCAAGCGCCACCGTTTGATCAGCCATAATTCCAAGTACATCCGCCAGAATCGCGGGACATCGGTGCTTTCCGAGGCGGATACGCCGCGGGTGAAGCTCTGGGCCCCCTACGGTCTTAAGTAAGGAGGCCGATAAATGGCACGCGTCAAACGTGGTACGACGACTCACGCTCGTCACAAGCGGATCCTGGAACAGGCGAAGGGCTATTATGGCCGTCGCAAGAACACGATTCGCATCGCCAAACAGGCGGTCGAAAAGGCCGGCCAGTACGCCTATCGCGATCGCAAGGTTAAGAAGCGCAGCTTCCGCGCCATCTGGATCCAGCGCATCAACGCTGCGGTGCGCGAACAGGGCCTGACCTATGGCGTCTTCATGCACGGCACCAAGCTGGCCGGCATCGAGATCGACCGCAAGATCATGGCCGACATG
>JBMOFG010000144.1:0-5561 GCA_049314415.1 Polymorphobacter sp. | reverse complement strand
GAGCGAATAGCCGCCAAGATCGAAATCGATCAGCCCGAGATGCCTGACCAGCGCTTCGATATCCAGCGCCAGCACATCATCGGGATAGGCAGCCGCATCGTGCGGCGCCGCGCTGTCCCCATGACCACGAAAATCGGGCATGATGACCTCGAATCCCGCACCGGCGATCTCGGCCGCGGCGCCGAACTTGCGCCAGTTCATTGCGCCCGAGCTGAACAACCCGTGCAGCAACAGGATCGGCCGGCCGGCGCCGACGCTGTGCCAGGCGATGCGCGTGCCGTCGAAGGACAGAAAATCATCGCGTTCGACCACCGTCATGCAGCATTTTCCAACAGACCGGCATAGACCAGTGCCGGCACCAGCGCCGCGACCAGCCACGCCACCGCTTCGAACAGCGCCACCGTCACCGGTGCGCCGCCACCAGAAAACCCGAAGGTCAGTGCGGCAATCGGTGCCAGCGTCAGGCCGGAGAACAGCGTCAGCGCCAGAATGCGGTTGCGGCTGCCCAGTGTCAGCGCCGTCGCGCGCCGCATCGCCGCGACCGGCGACAGCATTTCGATTACCGCCAGCGGTACCAGCGGCAACAATATCGAAGCACCGAGCAGGGCTGCCGACAGCAGCAACGAATCGAGCAGCCAGCCCGCCAGCGAGCCATGCCGGGCAAAAAGATGCAGAGTCATCCCGGCAACAACGAGCGCGCCGACAAGCAGCGCCGCCTGCACTCCGGGAGTCGCCCGCGCAAAAGCGGGCCGCCAGCCGAGGTGCTGGCCTTGCGTCCGCGCCACAATCATCGGTGCCACGCCAGCCACATAGACCATCGCGAGCAACGCCCGCAGGATAACGAGCAAGGTACCCATTTCGCCCCCGCCATCGGCCAGTCGGGTCGCAATGCCGGGAAACAGCACGAGCAGCGCAAGACCACCAAGCAGCGGCACTGCGTCGGCCATCAGCGCCGGCACGAAGCGACGCAAGACCCTGGCGACATCGAGGGGCGGGGCGGCGGCAGGCTGGCGTATGGCCATGGTCACCCAGCCTTGGCCTCGCGGGTGGCAGCCACGGCTTCCTTCAACTTGTCATAGCCAACGGCGCCCGACAGGATACGGTTGCCGACGACGTAGCTTGGCGTGCCGGTTAACCCAAGCGCGCGGCCGAGTTCGAGATTCTTCTTGATCTCGGCCTTGAGCACCGCGGCGTTGAGATCGGTGGCGGTGCGCAGCTCGTTCAGGCCGGCGGTGCGCACCACGGCGATGGTGCGTTCATGGGCGACTTTGCCCGGGGTTTCGAACATTGCATCGTGGAATTGCCGGTAACGGCCTTGCAGCGCTGCCGACAGGCTCGCCATCGCGGCTTCATCGCTGGCCGGCGACAGCACCGGAAAGTCGCGATAGACGATACGGATATTGCCGTCATCGGCCGCGAGCTTCTTTACATCGGCATGGCCCTGGCGGCAGTAGGGGCAGGCGTAATCAAAGAATACCACCACCGCGACATCGCCCTTGGGATTGCCTGCGACTGCGCCGGCGAAGGGCGTTTCGATCTCCTTGCGGTTCGATTCGAGCAATTGCGTTACCTCGCGATTTTGCAGCCGCGTCATCGCTTCAGGAATGATTTCAGGATGTTCGAGAATATAGGCCCGTATGATTTTTTCGATCGCAGCCTTGTCGGTGCTGCCCCCGGTGGTGCTTGCAGCCAACCCTGCCCCGGCCAGCCCTGCCGCCGCTACGCCGACCAGTAACCAGATTGCCCGCACGCGTTTCTCCATCATCGACTGCAACCATCCCGGCATCAGCGCCGCCTTTTCTTGTTGCCGAGTTCATCGGCCGCGACGAGCGAAATATCTTCGGCACGTATCCAGTCGGGCGAGCCGCGCGGCAAACCGGCGAGCGCCAGTCGGGCCTTGGCCGCCGCGCCCTTGGCATTGGCTTCCAGACTATAGCGTTCGGCAGCAGCGAGAGCGGCGCGCGGCGCGTCGCCCTTGCGGTCATAGATGACCCCCAGTTGGTACCAGGCGAACGGGTTTTCGCGATCGCGTGCAATCGCGCTTTTCAACAAGGGTTCGGCCTCGGCAAAATCAGTCTTGTTCTCGCCGGAGATCAGCGCATGGCCGAGCAGTGTCATGATCAGCGGTTCGTTGGGCGCCTTGGCAACAGCCGCGCGCAATATCGGGATGGCATCACTGATCTTGCCATTTTCAAGCAGGATCTGGCCCTTGAGTTCAAGAAAATACGGATCGGCGGGTGCCGAGCGCAACAGCGCATCGGCTTCGGCCGTTGCCTGATCGGCAAAGGCAGATCGGTGCCAGGCATAGGCACGGGCATAGTGGCCCGCCACGCTCTGATCAGTTTCGGGATAGAGTTGCAGCACGCGCGCCGGTTCGGCAACGAAGCCGATCAGCTTGCCTTTGATGCGCAGGAAACGCTTGTTGAGGCCCGGATCGGGCGGCCGGTTCCACGCCGGGTCGCGTTCATAGACATTTTCGAGATTGGCGATGCGGGTGCCCGACAGCGGGTGGGTGCGGGCGTATTCATTTTCCTGCTTGATGGCGAGGCGGAATTCCTGGCCGAGCAGCTTCTTGAAGAAGGCAAGCGAGCCACGCCCGGTCAGTCCGGCCTTGCTCAGATAGACGGCGCCCGCCTGATCGGCGCGGCTTTCCTGATCGCGGGTGAAGCTGAGAAATTTTCCCTGCGCCGCCGCCGTACCCATACCGAGGACCGCCATTCCGGCATCACCCGCGCCGGCGACGATCAACGCGGCGGCACCGACCAGCGACAGCAAGGAGATATTGGTCGCGGGCCCGGCACCTTCGCCAAAACGTACATTATGGCCACCGGCGATATGGCCGATTTCATGGGCGATGACACCCTGCAATTCATTGACATTTTCAGCCGTGGTAATCAGCCCCGAATGGATGAAGATATTCTGTCCGCCGGTCACAAAGGCGTTGATAGACGGGTCGCCGACCAGGATGATCTGAACATTTTTGGGATCAAGCCCGGCGCCGATGATCATCTCTTTGGAAATGTCGCGAAAAAAAGCCTCGGTTTCGGCATCGCGCAACACCGATTGTGCAGCCGCCGGCGTCACCAGCGTTACGGCAATGATCGCAGCAAGGAGGCGAAACAGGCGCATGGGCAGCCGATGTCCTAGCACGTCTGAACCCGCGGTGAAGCCGTAAAGCAGCACTTTATGGTCCCCTTGCTCCAACCGCTTGCGCCAGCGGCAGGGACATTATGCTGTTGCCAGCAGCTTGGCGCGACGGCGCACGACGCTGCTGCCCAACCCAAGCGCCTCGCGATATTTGGCGACGGTTCGCCTTGCGATATCAAAGCCTTCCTTTTGGAGGACCTCGACCAGCTTGTCGTCCGACAGCGTGTCGATTGTCTCGGCGGCGATCAGCCGGGCGATGCGGTCCTTGACAGTATGTGCCGACGAGGCTTCGCCATCGCCGGATGAACCGATCCCGCTGGTGAAGAAATAGCGCAGTTCGAACAGGCCGCGCTCGCACTGGACATATTTGTTTGATGTCACCCGGCTGACGGTCGATTCGTGCATCTCAATGGCTTCGGCAATGGTCCGTAGCGTCAATGGTTTCAGATGGCTGACGCCATGTTCGAAAAATCCGGCTTGCTGTTTGACCAGCTCACTCGTCACCTTCACGATCGTTCGCGCCCGTTGATCAAGCGCCTTGAGCAGCCAGTTGGCGCTGTTGACACATTCGTTGAGAAAGCTCGTCGTCGCCCTGTTTGCACCGGCTTCGAGAACGGCATAATAATCGCGGTCGATCAACAGCTTGGGCAACGTCGCCTGATTGAGCTCGACAATCCATTGGCCGTCATTGCCGCGCCACACGAAGATGTCGGCAATGACCGGGGCCGCACGTTCGCTGCCATAGCGCAGCCCTGGTTTGGGTTCATAGCAGCGCAGTTCGCGGATCATGTCGGCAATGTCTTCGCGATCGACGCCGCAGGCGCGGATGAGGCCGTTGATATCACCGCGGGCTACCATTTCGAGATTGTCGAGCAGCGCTGCCATTGCCGGGTCATAACGATCGGCTTCACGCGCCTGGATGGCGAGGCATTCGGCAAGGCTTCGTGCGCCGACACCGACCGGATCGAACCCCTGAACCCGCGCCAGAACCGCGGCGACCGCTTCGCTGGCCACCCCCAGACGTTCGGCAATCGCCGCGATATCGTCGCCAAGATACCCCGCTTCGTCGATCAGATCGATGATGTGGCGGGCGATGATCAGTTCGGCACCATCAAAGGCAGCGCTGGCTTGCGCCGTCAGCACATCGGTGAGCGAGACATCGGCGGCAGCAAAACTGTCGAAATCGACCTGTTCACCACTGCCGCTGCTGGCGGCGGCTCCCCAATCGGCACTATCGCCTGGGGTGTCATGGTGAAACGCTTCGCCGGTATAATCGACATCGAGCGGGGCATCGCCACCGCTGCCTTCCGCTGATTTTACAAGCAGGGTGTCAAGACCCTGGCGGCTGGGATCAATCGCTGCTTCTATTGTTGCGGGGGCTTCAAGCGTATCGGTGCCAGAGCTGGTACTGAGCAGCGGGTTCTTGTCGATCTCCTCGCTGATGAAGGTTTCCAGCTCGACATTGGTCAAGGCCAGCAATTTGATGGCGAGTTGCAGTTGCTGGGTCATCACCAGCTGTTGCGACTGGCGGATTTCGAGGCGCGGCCCCAGGGCCATGGCTATCGCGGGGCGCGGGCGGGCATTGGCCGAATCACAGGCTGAAATCCTCGCCAAGATAGACTCGCCGGACAGTTTCGTCGGCGACCAGCGCCTGCGGCGTGCCCTCGAAAAGTACACGGCCATCATAGATAATGCAGGCGCGATCGACGATTTCGAGCGTTTCGCGCACATTATGATCGGTGATCAGCACGCCGATATCACGATCATGCAGCTGCACGACGAGCGCGCGAATATCGGCAATCGAGATCGGATCGATACCGGCAAAGGGCTCGTCGAGCAGCATGATCGACGGGTGCGCAGCAAGCGCCCGGGCAATTTCGCAGCGCCGGCGTTCACCGCCCGACAGCGCCATTGCCGGCGCGGCGCGCAGCCGGGTGATGTTGAACTCACGAAGCAGCGATTCGAGTCGGGCCGCCCGCGCCATTTTGTCGGGTTCGGCAACTTCGAGCACGGCGAGGATGTTCTGTTCCACCGTCATGCCGCGAAAGATCGAGGTTTCCTGCGGCAGATAACCCAGCCCGAGCGCGGCGCGTCGATACATCGGCAGGCCGGTGATATCGTGCCCGTCGAGCAGGATACGCCCCGAATCGGGCATGGCGAGGCCCATGATCGAATAGAAACAGGTCGTCTTGCCCGCGCCATTGGGCCCCAACAGGCCAACGACTTCGCCACGGCGCACCGACAGCGACACGTCCCGCAGCACGACCCGCTTGTCATAGCGCTTGCCGATGCCATCGACCGACAGGCCGCGCGCCACCCCTTGATGTGCTGCGGCGCGCTCGGCACTGCGGTCGTCTGGGATGGTGTCTGAATCAACCATTCCTGCTCCTGTCATTGCGGCTGGCACCAATTGG
>JBMOFG010000143.1:0-5661 GCA_049314415.1 Polymorphobacter sp. | reverse complement strand
CCGCGGGCATCATTTGTCCCACCACCGCGCATCGAGCCACAATCCGCTCCCCTGCCCGACGATTTCGAAGCCCTTGTTGCCTTGTTCCGCGACCGGATGGAGCCAAGGCTGGCGCATCTCCTTTCCGATGAGCTGCGGCTGGTGGCCTATGCCGCGCCGGCGCTGACGCTGGCGCATGACAGCCGGCAATCGCGCGAACAGCTTGCCATGATCGGCAAGCGCTTGACCGAATGGACCGGCACGGCGTGGCAGGTGACGCTGACGAGCGAAGGCGGTGGCCCGACCCTGCACGAGATCGAGCGCGCCGCCGAAGCGGCCCGCCGCGACGCCGCGCGCAGCGACCCGCTGGTACAGGCGTTGTTCGATCACTTCCCCGACGCCGAATTGACCGACGTCGCAGCCCCCGAAAGGATCCGCCATGCCCAGTCTCGATGAATTGATGAAGGCCGCCCAAAACGTTCAGGAGCAGATGCAGGCGGCCCAGGCCAAGCTCGACCATATCGAAGTCGAAGGCGCAGCGGGCGGCGGGCTTATCAAAGTCCGCGCGACCGCGCGCGGACGGATCATCGGCATCGATATCGATGCGTCAATGCTAACCTATGAATCGAAAGAAATGCTGGAAGATCTTGTCGTTGCAGCTTTTAATGATGCCAAGAACAAAGCTGATCAGGCCGGTAGCGCCGAAATGAACAAACTGACCGCCGGCATGCCGCTGCCGCCCGGGTTCAAATTGCCGGGGCTGTGACCGGCGGCGATCCGGGCGCATAGCGGCGCCCTTGCCGGCGGCAGTCGCAATGCTGTGATCATTCGGCCGAAATCGGATGTTTCCTGGCGAAGATCGCCGCCGTTCAACCGCCCTTTTCGCGATATGACGGCAGCGCCAGGCCGCAGCTGATCGCCAGACCGCGTAAGATGAAGCCGGTGGCGACGCCGAGCCCGCTCGCCAGCCAGCGATCGACGCCGGCTTCGGCCAGCCCGACGTAAGTCGTCGCCCCCAGCGCCGCCGCCGAAATATAGATTTCGCGGCGCAGCAGGATCGACGGCGCCCCGGCGAGCACATCGCGGATGATCCCGCCAAAGCTTGCCGTCAACACGCCCATGACGATGCAGACCAGCGGCGGCAGGCCCTGGCTGCCGGCCTTGGCGGCGCCGATGACGGCATAGGCCGCCATGCCGATGGCATCAAACCACAACAGCGACGGCAACGGCCAACGATCGGCGCGCAACACCCAGACGGCGAGCGCTGCGGCAAGGCAGACAGCGATGTAATCCGACCGCCCGACCCAGAAAACCGGCGCACCAATCAGCAGGTCTCGCAGTGTGCCGCCACCGATGCCGGTGATCGCGGCGAAAAACGCGAAGGTGACGATCGTCTGTCGCGCCCTTGCCGCCGCCAGCGCACCCGAAATGGCAAAGACCGCGACGCCCGCCATGTCGAGCCCGGCCAGCAGCGGGCGAATCGCATCGAGCGGCGGCTCGATCATGCCCGGCGGCGGGGTCGCAAACGCCGCCAGACCAGCACGAAACCGCTGAGCACCGACAGCAGCGCCAGCGCTGCCGAAGCGATGAGCAGCGGGTGGTGCGTGTCCTCGCGTCCCTGCGGATCAAGAATGTGCAGCCCCCAAGCGAAATCGAACCAGCGCCACAGGCCGGTGCGCACTGCCAACACTTCGCCCGACGTGCCGATATAGACATGAGTACCATCGGCATCATCGACCAGCCATGCGCCGCCGGGCCGGCGCAGCTCCCGCGGCGGCGGATCGGAAACCGGCGTGGCGATCAAGGGCTCCAAAAGCGTTACTTGCTGTCGGGCGATGGCGAGCGCTTCGGCGCGGCCGATCACCCATTCATGACCGCTGCGCGCATCGACGAGCCAGCTGCGCTTCCCCGCTGTCAACTTGTACGCGGGCTTGCCGAGTATCTGCAACAGCTCGGCCCGCTCTATGGGCGTCGCCAACACCGCTTCGAGCGGCAGCACCCCGCTCGGCGGCAGCACCGGACCCAGCGTCCGCAAGTCGAGCGGCGCCAAAGTGCGGCGCAATGTCGTACCGCGCACCACCTCGATGGTGTTCGAAGTCATGAACAGCCCGCTCGCCGTCCACAGCAACAACTGGATGCCGACGATAACGCCGATCCAGAGATGGGCCATATAGATCCAGCGCCCGCCTCGAGCGATGCGGACGCTTATTGCCATCACATGTGAATCGGTTTGCCGGTCACCGCCATCGCGGCTTCCTTGAGCGCTTCGGGATGGGTCGGGTGGGCATGGCAGGTCATGGCGATGCCTTCCGACGAAGCGCCGAACTCCATGGCGATCGCGGCCTCGGCGATCATCGTGCCGGCCATGCTGCCAATGATATGGACGCCGAGGACGCGGTCGGTCTTGGCATCCGCCAGCACCTTCACAAAGCCTTCGGTATCGCGATTAGCCTTGGCGCGACTGTTGGCGGCGAAGGCGAATTTGTCGACCTTATAGTCGATGCCCGCGGCCATCAGCTCTTCCTCGGTCTTGCCGACGGTGGCGACTTCGGGCTGCGTGTAGACCACCGCCGGGATGACATCATGGTTCACATAGCCGGTCAGCCCGGCGATATTGTCGGCACAGGCAAGGCCCTCGTCCTCGGCCTTGTGCGCCAGCATCGGGCCGGGCACGACATCGCCGATCGCCCAGATGCCGGGGACCGGAGTCGAATAATCGGGGTTGACGATGATGCGCCCGCGATCAAGCGTCAGCCCGGTTGCTTCGATGTTCAACCCATCGGTATTGGGTCGCCGGCCGACTGACAGGAGCACGATATCGGCGGCAATCTCGGTTGCAGTACCACCACCGGCAGGCTCGACGGTTACTAAGGCGCCGGAGCCGGCACGCTTTACACTTGTCACTTTGGTTGAAGTATGGATTTCAAAACCCTGTTTCTTCAAGATTTTGGCAAAAGTACCCGCGACCTCGATATCCATCGCCGGCACGATCCGCTCGGCATATTCGATGACGGTGACCTTCGCCCCCAGCCGCCGCCACACCGAGCCCATTTCGAGCCCGATATAGCCGCCGCCGATGACCACGAAATGGCCGGGCACTTGTGTCAAGCTCAACGCTTCGGTCGAGGTGACAATGACCTCGCCATCCGGGGTCATGCCGGGCAGCAGTGCCACTTCGGAACCCGTCGCAATGATGAAATTCCTAGCCGTGATGGCGCGGTCACCGGCCTGGATCGCCTTGGCGCTGGTGAAATGCGCCTCACCCTTGATCCATTCGACCTTGTTCTTCTTGAACAGGAATGCGATTCCGTCGGTCAACTCCTTGACCGCCTTGTCCTTCTCCCCGAGCAGCGCTGGCAGATCGAGTTCAACCGAGCCAAGCTTTACGCCGAACTTGGCGAGCGCGCCCGAATGGGCTTCCTCGTAAAATTCCGAGCCATGGAGCAGCGCCTTTGACGGAATGCAGCCGACATTGAGGCAGGTGCCGCCCAGCCGGTCACGCTTTTCGATGCAGGCGACCTTCAAGCCATGCTGCGCAGCACGAATGGCGGCGACATAGCCACCGGGACCAGCGCCGATGACGACGACATCAAAATCAAATTCGGCCATGACGGCAATTCCTTACAGGTCGATCAGCAAACGTGCCGGATCTTCGATGGCTTCCTTGACGCGAACCAGGAAGGTGACAGCTTCGCGGCCATCGACAATGCGATGGTCGTAGCTCAGCGCCAGGTACATCATCGGACGGATGACGATCTGGCCGTCGCGGACCACCGGGCGATCCTCGATGCGGTGGAGGCCGAGCACGCCCGATTGCGGGGTGTTGAGGATCGGCGTCGACATCAGCGAGCCGAAGACACCGCCGTTCGAGATGGTGAAATTGCCGCCCTGCAACTCGTCGATGGTCAGCTTGCCGGCCTGCGCGCGCTTGCCGAAATCGGCGATGGCCTTTTCGGTGGCGGCAAAGCTCAGCTTGTCGGCATTGCGCAGCACCGGCACGACAAGGCCGCCCGGCGACGAGACGGCGATGCCGAGGTCGGCATAGTCGCGATAGACGATCTCGTCGCCCTCCACCGATGCGCCAACTGCGGGGACGTCACGCAGCGCCAGCACCACGGCCTGGGAGAAAAAGGACATGAAACCAAGGCGTACGCCGTGTTTCTTTTCGAACAGATCCTTATAGCGGGTGCGCGCCGCGATCACTGCCGTCATGTCGACATCGTTGAAGGTGGTCAGCATTGCCGCGGTGTTCTGGGCTTCCTTCAGCCGGCGGGCGATGGTCTGGCGAAGCCGCGTCATGCGCACGCGCTCCTCGCGCCGCTCGGCGGCGACGGGGGCCGCAACCGCCGGGGCAGTAGCAGGCGCGGCAGACGCCTTGACCCTAGCGGTGCCGGCTTCGATGGCGGCGAGCACATCACCCTTGGTCAGCCGGCCGTCCTTGCCGGTGGCGGCGATGCTGGCGATATCGAGATTATAGGTTTCAACCAACGTGCGTACCGCCGGGCCCATGGCGTCGAGCGGGGCGCTGACGGCGGCGACAGCAGCAACAGGCGAAGCCACGGGTGCCGGTGCGGCCACCGGCGCGGGTGCCGCAGCCGGTGCGGTTGCAGGCGCCGGCGCTGCCGCCGCACCACCCGCTTCAATGATCGCAATCCGCGCGCCCACCGCAACGGTATCGCCAACCTTGAACATCTGCGCGCCCATCACGCCGGCGACCGGCGACGGCACTTCCACCGCGACCTTGTCGGTTTCCAGGCTGATGATCGGTTCATCGGCGGCGACCGCCTCGCCCGGTTGCTTCAGCCACTGGCCGACGCTTGCTTCGGTGATCGATTCGCCCAGCGCGGGGACGATGACATCGGTTGCCATATTATGCTGCCTTGTTCTTCGGTTTCAGGCCGCCACGAATGGCAGCATTGACTTCGGCGCGGCTGGCGCCAAGCGCTTCTGCGATGAGTTTTGCCTGTTCGGCGTTGTGACGCTTCATCAGCCCGGTGGCGGTTGCCGCCGCCGCCGCACGCCCGGCATACTGCGGACGCTTGCCCAGCGCCTTTTCGATGAGCGGGGCGACAAAGCTCCAGGCACCGGCGTTCTTCGGTTCTTCCTGCGCCCAGACAATTTCCTCCAGCCCCGGGAAGGTCGCGGCATATTCGGCGATGATGTCGCCCGGGAACGGGTAAAGCTGTTCGACGCGCAAGAGATAGACATCGTCACGCCCTGATTTCTCGCGCGCTTCCAAAAGGTCATAATAGAGTTTGCCGGTGCACATCACGAGCCGGCGGATCTTGGCCGGGTCACACGGCGCCAGATCGTCGAGGCAGCGGTGGAAGCTGGTGCCGGCATCCATGTCGGCGAGCGTCGAAACGGCGCGCTTATGGCGCAGCAGCGATTTGGGCGTGAAAATGATCAACGGCTTGCGGAAATCACGCAGCAACTGGCGACGCAGCAAATGGAAATAATTAGACGGCGTCGTCGCATTGGCGATCTGGAGATTGTCTTCGGCACACAGTTGCAGGAAGCGCTCCATGCGCGCCGAACTATGTTCCGGCCCCTGCCCCTCATAGCCGTGTGGCAGCAGCATGACGAGGCCGTTGGCGCGCAGCCACTTGACTTCGCCGGCCGCAATGAACTGGTCGATGATCGTCTGGGCGCCGTTGACGAAATCGCCGAACTGGCCTTCCC
>JBMOFG010000142.1:0-5711 GCA_049314415.1 Polymorphobacter sp. | reverse complement strand
CGTCGACTGGTGTGCCAGCGCTGCGATGCTCGCAGTCCCGCTGCCGTTGCTGATGGCGATCTTGTTCGCATCGAAAACGGCGGTGCCCTGAAAAGCCTGCGCCAGCACCGGCGCGGTCGTCAGCGGCTGGGCGACCAGCAGCAACGCCAGCGCCGAACGCGACGCGTTACTGACAAGATGGCGGTTGCGGCGCATCAGCGGACACTCCATGGGATCAATCGCGCCGTCAGCGACATCAGCACGCGCACGTCACCGGCCCTGGTCGGCCCGGTATCCCTGAGCGGCACCGCCGCAGCAAGATCGAGCCGCAGCTTGTCCCCCAAGCCGATGCGCGCGCCGGCGCCCACCGAAGTCACCTGCTGCGGATCGGTGCCGGCCGGCGCGTTGCGGTTCCACACCCATTCGGTGTCGACAAAGCCATAGGGCTGCAGCGCGATATCGTATCGGGCCAGCAGACCCAGCCGGTCGTGGCGAAGCTCGGTTACAAAGCCGACCCCGCTGTCACCCGACAATACACCCGGATCATAGCCGCGGCCGATGGTGTAGCTGCCGGCAGCAAAGGCTTCGAACGAGAATAGCGGCGCCGACGAAATCTGCGCGCGCGGGCTGATGGCCAGCACCATGCGGCGGGCAAATCGCCACTCTCCGCCCCCGCTGAAGCGCACCACCAAAGCCTCGGGATCGCCGTCGACAAGGCTGGGCGGCGCAACAGCACCGATGCAACTCGCGACATTGGCGAGGCAGTTCGGGCTGGCTGAGAGGATATCGACACCCTTGCGCACTTCAAGCGAGCCGAACAGCCGCCAGCCGATGGCGCCCCCCGGGCCAACGCCTTTCAGATCGACGGCATCGGCATCAAGCCGCACAAAGCCGACGCGCAACCGGTCCGTGCTGAGCGGCTGGCCGGCGAAGTCGACATTCTGGTTGACGAAATCCAGCCCTGCGGTGCCGCGCAGCGTGAACGCCTGGCGGCGCACAATGGGGTAGCTGGCCTCGATATTGGCGAAAAGCGAGCGCGCGTCGACAATAGGCAAGTTGGGCCCGAGCCCCGGCCGCGTCCAGGCATAAGTGAAGCGCCCGGCCAGCCGCAGCCCCTGGTCACCCAGTCCGAAATCATGGCCAAGCTGGAGGACCTGTTGCTCCTTGAAGTCGGCCGTCGAATAAAAGGACACCATGGTGCGGTCGGCCAACCCGGTCAGCCCATGCGCCTGAAGGCGCGCCTGGCCGCCAAAACGCCCGGTTTCAGCAGGAGCGAAGTTCTGAACGTTAATGTCGAATTCAAACGGCATGCGCCGTACCGACACTTCGCCGATCATGTCGCCCGCCGCCGTACCGGCCGGCTTGAGCGCCAGCCGCACATCAAAGCCGGGAATGTCGCGGGCGAGCAGCAGATAGCGTTCGGCCTCGAATCGGTTGAAAGCCCGGCCGGTGGCAAGATTGTCGAGATAACGGGCGATCTGACGCTCGTTGCGGCCGGCATCGCCGCGGACGCGCACCCCGATCAGTCGAGCGTAAAGTATTTCGAATGCGACTACGCCACCTTCGATGCGCTGGACCGGCACCTGTACGGCGGCCAGATAACCCTTGCTGCGCAGGATCGTGCCGGCGACATCGCGGATTTCGCATATCACGGCAATCGGCTGTTCGCGGCCGACATAGCGTTGCCACGCCGGCGCCAGTTCAGCTGCGGTGACCGGCCCGATGTTGTTGAAGGTCGCCGCCGTCAATGTCACCTTGACCTCGGCGTAGGAAGGATCGGCGAGCGCACAAGGGCTGCGTTCGATATCGCCCTCGACGGTCAGCTTCGCCGTCGGCTGGGCGGGAGGCGCCTGACGACGACCTGGATCAATTTCCTCGCGCGTCGGCAGTCCGACCGTGCCAACCTGGGCCAGCGCCGGCGCGGCAATAGGCCCCGCAAGCGAACCGAGCATCGCCAAAGCAATCACACCTGCCTTCGCTGTCCGCATCGGCAATGCCGCAGCCGCGCTCATCAAGCATCCCACCGATAGCGTTAACACCAACCCCCCCGTCATTAATTTTTACTTTATACTTAAACATTGATGATGTCATGTCCTTTTGTTGACAATTGATTGGAAAAATTCGCCAAAGCGGATGGGCTCGCCGGTTGACATGCCCAATTGTCGCGGCGGCACGCGCCCGCTATCACCAGTGTCGAAAAACCATGATGACCGATCCCGCCCCCAAGCCCGACCAGTTGGTCATCCGCCGCCCCGATGACTGGCATGTGCATCTGCGCGATGGCGATATGCTCGCCGCCGTAGTCAACGCCACCGCCCGGCAATTTGCCCGCGCCATTGTGATGCCCAATCTGAAACCGCCGGTGACAACCGCAGCGGCCGGCGCCGCCTATCGCGACCGCATTCGCGCCGCCGTCGATCCGGCGCTCGATTTCACGCCGCTGATCACCTGTTATCTGACCGATGGTATGCCCGGCGATGAATTGGCGCGCGGCCATGGCGAGGACATCTTCACCGCCGCCAAACTATATCCCGCCCATGCCACGACCAATTCAGCGCATGGCGTCACCGATGTCGCCCATATCCGCGACGCGCTGGAAACCATGCAGCGCATCGGCATGCCGCTGCTGATCCATGGCGAAGTCACCGATGCCCATGTCGACATCTTCGACCGCGAGGCCGTGTTCATCGCGCGCACGCTGACCGGCCTTGTCCGCGACTATCCGGCACTCAAAATTGTCTTCGAACACATCACCACCGCCGAAGCGGTCGCCTTTGTCGAAAGCGCGCCGGCCAATGTCGCCGCCACCATCACGCCGCACCACCTCGCCATCAACCGCAACGCCATGTTCGAAGGTGGCATCCGCCCACATCTTTATTGCCTGCCGGTGCTGAAGCGCGAAACCCACCAGCGGGCGCTTCGCCGCGCTGCCACCAGCGGCAGCCCAAAATTCTTCCTCGGCACCGATTCCGCCCCGCATGTTGCCGCCAGCAAGGAGACCGCCTGCGGCTGCGCCGGCTGCTACAACGCGCCCTTCGCGCTCGAAAGCTATGTCAAAACCTTTGAGGAGGAGGGCGCGCTCGACCGGCTCGAAGGCTTTGCCAGCGAACATGGCCCGGCCTTTTACGGCCTGCCGCTCAACCCTGGCACGGTGACGCTCGAACGCACCGCCGTGATGGTGCCCGATCGAATCGGCGATGTCGTACCCTTCCACGCCGGCGAAAGCCTCGCTTGGCGCTTTATCGGCTGACCCCCTCCCGGCGCGCCGGGAAGGGGCGTTTCAATCGAGGTAACGCCGCCCGATCGCCGTCAGATCATCGGCAAGCGCATAGACCATCGGCTTGCCGGTCGGAATTTCCTCATGAACGATTTCATCGTCGGAAAGCACCGACAGATGCTTGACCAGCGCGCGCAGCGAATTCCCATGCGCCGCGATGATTACTCGCTTGCCGGCCTTGAGCTCGGGCACGATAGCGCTCTCCCAATAGGGCAGTACCCGCGCGATGGTATCCTTGAGGCTTTCGGCCGCCGGCACGGTGATGCCGGCATAGCGCCGGTCACCCGACAGGTCGAAAGGCGAGCCCGGCGGCAGCGGCGGCGGCGGCACGTCGAAGCTGCGGCGCCAGATCTTCACCTGCTCCTCGCCATGGCTGGCCGCGGTCTCGGCCTTGTTCAGTCCGGTCAGCGCCCCATAGTGCCGCTCGTTGAGGTGCCAGTCCTTGATCACCGGAATCCATACCCGGTCCATCGCTCCAAGCGCGAGGTTGAGCGTCTTGATGGCGCGCGACTGCACACTCGTGAAGGCGATATCAAAATCCAGCCCGGCCGCCTTCATCGCGACCCCGGCAGCACGGGCTTCTTCGACGCCCTTGTCGGTCAGATTGACATCCCACCAGCCGGTGAACCGGTTTTCCAGGTTCCAGGCCGATTGGCCGTGGCGCAGCAGAACGAGGGTGGGCATGGCGACTCCGGGCGATTATTGCCCGGCTCCTCTGCCAGCCGGCACCGCCCGCTGGCAACCGGCATATCGTCGCCCGGCGCCGGCAGGGTCGCCGGCCAGCGTCATGCCCCGCCGAATTCTGCGCGAATCGCTGCGCTATGTGCGCCCAACCCCGGCACCTGCCCCGGCGCCGGGACCGCGCCCGCAACCTGCACCGCTGCCGCCGGGAGTGACACCAGGCCGTGCCCGGCCAGCACCGTGTGCCGCCGCAATTGCGGATGGCATGCCAGATCAGCAACCTCGTTGACCGCGCCATGGGCGATGCCGGCGGCTTTCAACACTGCCAGCGCAGCCCCGCTGTCGAGCGCCCCCAGCGCCGTTGCCATCAGGCCATCGACCGCAGGACGGTCGGCAACCCGAAGGCTGTTGGCAGCGAAGCGCGGATCGTCTGCCACCCCCGCCGGGAGCAGCGCCAGCGCCAGCGACCGCCATTCGCGTTCATTCTGCACCGCCAGCACGATCTGGCGTCCATCAGCGGTAGCAAAGGCCCCATAGGGCGCGATCGAAGGATGCGCGAGCCCGAGCCGTGCCGGCGCGTTCCCGCCATAATCATGATGGAGCAGTGGCACCGTCATCCAGTCAGCAATCGCGTCGAACAGCGATACCGCCAGCTCCCGCCCCACCCCGGTCTGGCCACGGGCGATCAACGCCTCGAGGATCGCGGCATGGGCATTCATGCCACAGGCAATATCGGCGACCGACACACCCACCCGCCCGGCGGCCTCGGGCGCGCCGGTGATCGCCGCCAGCCCGGTTTCGCACTGGATCAGCAAGTCATAGGCCTTCATGTCGCGATACGGCCCGCCCGTGCCATAGCCGGTTATGTCGCAGGTAATCAGCCGCGGATGGCGAACGCGCAGTACCGCCGCGCCAAAACCGGCGCGCGCCGCCGCGCCCGGAGCCAGATTCTGCACAAAGACATCGGCCTGCGCCAGAATACGCGCCAACAATGCCGCGTCATCGGGCTGCTTGATATCAAGGACCAGACTTTCCTTGCCCTGGTTGAGCCAGACGAAATAGGCGCTTTCGCCCGCCACCACCGCATCATAACCGCGCGCGAAATCGCCTTCCGCACGCTCGATCTTGATGACCCGCGCCCCCGCTGCCGCCAGCCGCGCCGTGCACAGCGGCGCCGCCACCGCCTGTTCGAGCGCCACCACCAGCACGCCGGAAAGCGCGCCGGCCATCAAAATGATTTCGGCAGCTTGAGCACATGCGTAGCGACATGGCTGAGGATGAGGTTTGTGGAGATCGGCGCCACCTGATAAAGTCGCGTCTCGCGGAATTTGCGTTCAATGTCATAGCCTTCGGCAAATCCGAAGCCGCCATGCGTCTGCACGCACATGTCGGCGGCGAACCAGCTCGCCTCGGACGCCAGCAGCTTGGCCATATTGGCCTCGGTCCCGCACGGCGCCCCGGCATCGAACAGCGCGGCGGCATGATCGACCATCAACGCAGCGGCGGACATCTGGACATGGGCGCGGGCAATGGGAAACTGCACCCCCTGGTTTTCGCCGATAGCGCGGCCGAATATGTTGCGGTCGGCGGCATAGGCCGCGGCGCGATCGATGAAAAAGCGCGCGTCGCCGATGCATTCGCTGGCGATGAGCACGCGTTCGGCGTTCATACCGTCGAGGATATAGCGAAAGCCGTCGCCCTCCTCGCCGATCAGGTTCGCCACCGGTACCCGGAGATCGTCGAAGAATAATTCAGTCGTTGCATGGTTGAGCAT
>JBMOFG010000141.1:0-5698 GCA_049314415.1 Polymorphobacter sp. | reverse complement strand
CCAATGCCTGTGCCGGCGGCGCCAGCTATGGCGGTCATCTCGCCAACTGGATGGAGGCGTCGACGACACGCTACAAATGCCTCGTCAGCCATGCCGGCGAAGTCGATCTGTTGACCCAATGGGGCACCAGCGATTTCAGCTATGGCCGCGAAGTCGCCAGCGGCGGGCCGCCATGGGGCGACAGCAAGGTGTGGCGCGACCAGAGTCCGATCACCTATGGCAAGGATTGGAAAACGCCGATGCTGCTGACCGCCGGCGAGCGCGATTTCCGTGTGCCGCTGACCAATACGCTGGAAACATGGGCGACGCTGCAACGCCAGCAGGTGCCGAGCCGGCTGCTGATCTTCCCCGACGCCTGGCACTGGATCCTCAAGCCCGAGGACAGCCGGCAATTCTATCGCGAGGTCGATGCCTGGCTGGCGCATTATCTGAAGAGCGGGCCGGCCGTGACAGGCGGGCCGGTGGTGGTGAAGCAACCCTAGGCGCGCAGCCCCGGCAAGGCCGCCGCCAACCGCTTTATCGCAGCGTCAAGAACCACATCTTGTTTGGCAAAACATAAGCGCAAGACACTGGTAACCGGGTTTTCTTCGTAAAATACCGATACCGGAATAGTGGCGACGCCGGCATCGATCAGCCGGTCGGCAACGGTCACATCATCGTGCATGATCCCCGTCACCGCCAGGTCGATCGAGACGAAATACGTGCCGGCAGCGGGCAGCATCGTGAAGCCGGCCGCGGTCAACCCCGCCACCAGTCGGTCGCGTGACCGCTGGAAGCCGCTGCGCATTGTGGTGAACCAGCCGGCATCCTTGCCCAGCCCGTGGGCGATACCGGCCTGCAGATTGGGCGGGGTAGTGAAGGTGAGGAACTGGTGCGAGCGCGCCAGTGCCCGGGTCAGCGGCGGCGCGGCGCACAGCCAACCGATCTTCCAGCCGGTCAGCGCAAAGATCTTGCCGCCCGATCCGATCTTGACGCTGCGGTCGCGCAGGCCCGGCACGGCAAGCACACTGGTGTGCGTGCGGCCATCAAAGACGGCATGTTCCCAGACTTCATCGCTGAGCACCACCGCGTCATGACGTTCGGCAAAATCGGCAAGCAGTGCGAGACTGGCGCTGTCAAAGGTCGAGGCACTGGGGTTGAGCGGGTTGTTGATGATGACCAGTCGGGTGCGCGGGCTGAAGGCGGCGGCCAGCATCACCGCGTCGAATTGCCAATGCGGCGGCGTCAGTCGTACCAGTTTGGGGATGCCCCCGGCGCGGCGGACGAGCGGCAGATAGGCATCGTAGAGCGGTTGGAACAGGATGACCTCGTCCCCCGGCGTCACCAGCGCGAGGATGGCGGCGGCGAGCGCTTCGGTGGCGCCCGAGGTGACGGTGACTTCGCTTTGCCAATCGAGTGTCACACCCTGGTGCAGTTGATAATGTCCGGCAATCGCGCTGCGCAATTCGGGCAGGCCCGGCATCGGCGGATATTGGTTGTCGCCGGTCAGCAGCGCATCCGCCGCCACCGCCAGCACGTCCCGCGGCCAACCGCTGTCGGGAAAGCCTTGCCCAAGATTGATCGCGCCGGTGGCACGCGCGCGCGCCGACATGGTTTCGAAAATTGTCGTCGGCAGCGCAGCATAAAGCGGGTTCATCGCGGCAATTGGCGCAATTTCGCGCGCCCGGTCAATCCGCCCCCCTCCCGCAGCGCGGCGGGCGGTGCTATCACGCTCCAATGACCGCAATGCCCCAGACCGATGCCGAAGCCAGCGCCGAACTGGCGCTGCTCGCCGATCAGATCGCCGAGCACAACCGGCGCTACCATGCCGAGGACGCGCCAACGATCAGCGATGCCGATTTTGATGCGCTGGTGCGCCGCAACGCCGCTATCGAAGCATTGTTCCCGCATCTGGTACGCGAGGACAGCCCGCGCTGGCGGGTCGGCGCGCCGGTTGCAGCCGGCTTCGGCAAGGTGACCCACAGCCGGCCGATGCTCAGTCTCGACAATGTCTTTTCGGATGACGAAGCGCGCGATTTCGTTGGCCGGGTGCGGCGCTTCCTGGGGCTGGCTGATGACGAACCGGTGGCGCTGCTCGCCGAAGCCAAGATCGACGGACTGTCGGCCAGCCTGCGCTATGAAGACCGCAAGCTGGTGAGCGCTGCAACGCGCGGCGATGGCGCGGTCGGTGAAAATGTCACCGCCAATATCCGCCATGTCACCGGCCTGCCGCCAGTATTGCCCGCCGGCGCGCCCGATATCGCCGAGGTGCGCGGTGAGGTCTATATGGGCAAGGCAGAATTCCGCGCGCTCAACCAGCGTCAGGCGGCGGCCGGGGACAAACAGTTCGCCAACCCGCGCAACGCCGCTGCCGGCTCGCTGCGCCAACTCGACGCCAGTATCACCGCCGCGCGCCCTCTCGCCTTTATCGTCCATGGCTGGGGCGAAATGAGCCACGCGCCCGGGGCTACCCAGACTGCGGTTCTGGCCGCCATCCACGCCTGGGGTTTCGATATCGGCACGCTGCGCCGGTCTTGCGCCGATATCGAGGCGGCGCTGGCCTTCACCCGCGAAATCGAGGCACGCCGCGCCGACCTGCCCTTTGATATCGACGGCGTGGTCTACAAGGTCGAACGGCTCGACTGGCAGGCGCGGCTGGGGCAGGTGTCGCGCAGCCCACGCTGGGCGACGGCGCACAAATTCGCCGCTGAACAGGCCGAAACCACGCTGATCGCCATCGATATCCAGGTCGGCCGCACCGGCGCGCTGACCCCGGTGGCACGGTTGGCGCCGGTTACGGTCGGCGGCGTCGTCGTCACCAACGCGACGCTGCACAACGCCGACGAGATCGCCCGGCTCGATGTGCGGGTCGGGGACCGGGTGCGAGTCCAGCGCGCCGGCGATGTGATCCCGCAGATTTTGGGCGTAGTTGCGGGGGCAGGGGTGCGCAGCCAGCCCTTTGACTTTCCCGAAACCTGTCCGGTGTGCGACAGCCATGCCGTGCGCGAAGCCGATGAGGTGGTGACACGCTGTACCGGCGGGCTGACTTGCGCAGCGCAGCGCAACGAACGCTTGCGGCACTTCGTGTCGCGGCTGGCCTTTGATATCGAAGGGCTGGGCAGCGAACGCATCGAACAATTCGCCGCCAACGGCCTGATCGCGACGCCGGCCGATATCTTCCGGCTGACGCGCGAACAGTTGCTGGCGCTGCCGGGCTTCAAGGAAAAATCTGCCGATAATCTGATCGCAGCCATCGCAGCGCGGCGCACCGTGGGGTTCGATCGCTTCCTCTATGCGCTGGGCATTCGCCATGTCGGCGAAACGACGGCGCGTGACCTGGCGCGGGCGCTGGGATCAGCCGAGGCCGTGCGCGACGTGGCGCTGGCGGCGGCAGATGACGACGAAGCGCGTGGCCGGCTGACCGATATCAGCGGCGTCGGCGCCGTGGTGACGCAGGCGCTGGTCGACTTCTTCGGTGAACCGCATAATCTGACAGCCTTTGCCGACCTGCTCGGATTCGTCACCCCGGCACCGCTGGCGGCGGCGCGGCAGACGGCGCTGACGGGGCAGACGGTGGTGTTCACCGGTTCGCTGGCAACGCTGACTCGCGACGAAGCCCGGGCGCAGGCCGAAGCACTGGGTGCCAAAGTGGCAGGGTCGGTATCGGCGCGGACAAATCTGGTGGTGGCCGGCACCGATGCCGGATCGAAACGCGCCAAGGCCGAAGCGCTGGGCGTAGCGGTGATCGACGAAGCGGGCTGGCAGGCGCTGGTGGCGGCGGCGCTCTAGGGCCGCTTATCCGTGACCGGCGCCATGGTTGCGGGTTTCACAAGCGCGTCATCGCCATTGCCGCCTTCGAGCCATAGCGATCGCCCGCGGTTGTACCGGGCGGCAGCGCGGCATCCAGCGCCGCCATATCGGCCGCGGGCAGTGCCAGTGTCACAGCGCCGACATTGTCATCAAGCGTTGCGCGCCGCTTCGACCCCGGGATCGGCACGATGCTTGGCCCCTTGGCGAGCAGCCAAGCCAGCGCGACCTGCGCAGGGGTCGCGCCATGGCGGATCGCAACATCCCTGACCACCGCGACCGCTGCCATGTTGGCGTCATAATTCGCCCCCTGATAGCGCGGGTCCTTGCTGCGATAATCGCTCGCCGGCAGATTTTCGGCGCGCGGCTGGGTGCCGGTCAGGAACCCCCGGCCGAGCGGTGAGAAGGGCACGAAGCCGATGCCGAGCGACTGACACAAAGGCCAGATTTGGGCCTCGACGCCGCGCTCCCACAGCGACCATTCGCTTTGCAGCGCGCTGATCGGATGGACGGCATGGGCGCGTGCCAGCGTTGCCGCCCCCGCTTCGGACAGGCCGAGAAAGCGCACCTTGCCGGCGGTGACGAGCGCCGCCATCGCGCCAACCGTGTCCTCGATCGGTACGGCGGGATCGACACGGTGCTGGTAGAACAGGTCGATATGGTCGGTGCCGAGGCGTTTGAGACTGGCCTCACAGACGGCGCGGACATTTTCGGGGCGCGAATCGAGCCCGGCGACCTTGCCATCGACAATGTGGAAACCGAATTTGGTGGCGATCACTGCCTGCTCACGCCGCTCCCTCAGCGCCCGGCCGAGCAATTCTTCGTTGACGAAGGGGCCATAGATTTCGGCGGTATCGAAAAAATTCATGCCATGATCAAGCGCCCGGCCGATCGTCGCCTGCGCTTCGGGCAGATCGACCGCGCCGTACATCGCTGCTGCGCCCGCGGTGCCGGCCATGCCCATGCAGCCAAGCCCCAGTGCCGAAACGACGAGGCCCTGTGCTCCCAACGGGCGGCTCTGCATGATCTGTTCCCCGATTTTGCGGCCAGCGTAGCGAGGGGGCTTCGACAAGCCAAGGCGAGCAGCGTAGAGAAATCCGATCAGGGTAGTTTTACGTAAGGGTCCTGCACGCATGACGCGCAAATATTTCGGTACTGATGGCATTCGCGGCCTGACCAATACCGCTCCGATGACGGCTGCCATCGCCATGAAAGTTGGCCAGGCGGCGGGCACCCGCTTCCTACGCGGCAGCCATAAGCACCGGGTGGTCATCGCCAAGGACACCCGGTTGTCGGGTTACATGATGGAGTCGGCGCTGACCGCGGGCTTCACCTCGGTTGGCATGGACGTCATTCAGGCCGGGCCGATCCCGACGCCGGCGGTGGCAATGCTGACGCGGTCGCTGCGCGCCGATCTGGGCGTGATGATCTCGGCCAGCCATAATGGCTATCAGGACAATGGCATCAAGCTCTTCGGCCCCGATGGCTATAAGCTGTCGGATGCCGACGAAGCCGAGATCGAAGCGATGATCGACGCCGACGTCGCGCTCGCCGAACCGCGGGCCATCGGCCGGGCGCGGCGCATCGAGGATGCACGCGGCCGCTACATCCATTTCGCCAAGGCGACTTTCCCCGAACATCTGCGGCTCGACGGGGTCAAGGTCGTCGTCGATTGCGCCCATGGTGCCGCTTATGCCGTCGCCGCCGAAGCCCTGTGGGAACTGGGTGCCGAAGTCGATGCCATCGGGGTCACGCCTAATGGCTTCAACATCAACGACAAAATGGGCTCGACCCATCCCAAGGCGCTGCAGTTGCGCGTGCTCGAAACCGGCGCCGATATCGGCATCGCGCTCGATGGCGATGCCGACCGGTTGATCGTCGTCGATGAAAAAGGCCAGATCATCGATGGCGA
>JBMOFG010000140.1:0-5757 GCA_049314415.1 Polymorphobacter sp. | reverse complement strand
ATGGCCGGTCGCCCAGCCGAGCAATGCCAGCGCGAGTGCCGCCGCCAGCGCCCAGCGCTGCCACAGGCACATCTCGCAAGGCACCAGGCCGCCGATATATTCAAAAGCCAGCGCCCCCCCGAGCAGACCGGCGGGGCCGAGCAGCAGGATCGCCATTGTCAGCCGGTCAGAACGCATATTTCACCACGGCGAAACCGCCGACGAAAAGCCCGGTCGCTACCAGCGCCAATTGGTGGAAATATCGGTCGATGATCATTTGAGCCGCAGCGCCATAGCGCCGCAGGATGAGCGCCACCAGAAAGAAGCGCCCGCCGCGGCCCAGCAGCGATGCGGCAATCAATACCGGCAGCCCGAGTGACACACTGCCCGCCGCGATGGTCGCTACCTTGTAGGGGATAGGCAAAAAGGCAAATGCCAGCATCCACAAAAAACCATGTGACTTGATGTTGGCGGCGAAGGAAATGAATTTGTACTCATAGCCGTAGAACTGCAGCAGCGGCACGCCGATCGTCTTGTAAAGCAACGCGCCAATGGCATAGCCGAGCAGCGCGCCGGCAACCGATGCCAAGGTCGACAAGGCCGCGTAACGCAGCGACCTTTCCGGGCGCGCGATTGACATCGGGATCTGCATAACGTCGGGCGGGATCGGGAAAAACGACGAATCGGCAAAGCTGATACCCATCAGCCATTTCTCGGCTCCCGGGCCGGCGGCGCGGGCGAGCGTCCAGTCGTAAAGGCGGCGCAGCAACGGGCGTTCCAATCCTGATCCGGGGCAATCTTCGCCCCATAAGCGGCGGCGTGGTACAGCGCAATCGCAACGCCGTTATAGCGGTCGGCCTGTTTGATTGCCGTCTGCCGGTGATGCGCCGGCGCAAAGGTTCAATTCGGGTTGGCGAGCTTCGCCACCGGTGCGGCCGCCGCAACAGCAATCGGCGGCGCTCCTGCTGGTGCGAGGCGCGTTAGCAGCCGAGTCGCGTAATCGAGTTGGAAATCGATGACACCCTTCTTTTTCAGTTCCTCCGATGTCGCGGCAAAACGCGGATCGGGCTTATCGTCATTTTCTACCAGCTTTTCGGTGCCATCCTTGATCTCGTTGATCAGATGCTTCTTCAGGTCAGCCTCGCGCAGCCGTGGTCGTTCGGCGCGGGTCGAATCGGAAAGCTGCGGCACCTGGACATCGGGTTCGATGCCGTTTTCCTGTACGCTGCGTCCCGATGGTGTGAAATAGCGAGCGGTTGTCAGCCGCAGCGCAGTCTCCTGGCTGAGCGGGATGAGCGTCTGCACCGAGCCCTTGCCGAAGCTGCGCTGGCCCAGGACAAAGGCACGGCGCTGGTCCTGAAGTGCACCAGCCACGATTTCGGCGGCCGAAGCCGATCCCTCGTCGATCAGCACCACGACAGGCTTGCCACCCGTCAGATCCCCCGGCGTCGCCTTATAGCGCTGGATATCGTCCTTGGTGCGGCCGCGCTGCGAAACAATCTCGCCCTTGTCGAGAAAGACGTCGCTGACTTCGATCGCTTGGTCGAGTAAACCGCCGGGGTTGGAACGCAGGTCGACAATATAGCCGGCTATATTGCCACCAAGCTGCTTTTCGATCGAAGCGATGGCACTGCGCGTCGCATCGCCGGTCTGCTTATTGAAGGTGGTGATGCGAATGACCCCCACGCTGCCCCGCGTTTCGAAGCGCACCGGCTTGATCTGGATGACTTCGCGCGTCAGCGTGAAATCCATCGGCTTGGTGGCACCTTCGCGCACCACGGTCAGCTTGATGCTGCTCCCCGGCGTGCCGCGCATCTTGTCGACGGCTTCCTGCAGGGTGGAGCCATAGATTAGTTCCCCGTCGAGATGAGTGATGTAATCACCCGATTTGATGCCGGCACGCGCTGCCGGCGTATCATCGGTCGGTGCGACGACCTTGACTGCGCCGTCCTCGGTGGTGACCGTCAGCCCGAGCCCGCCATATTCGCCATCGGTATTCTGGCGCATGTTCTGATATTCGCGGACATCGAGATAGGATGAATGCGGGTCAAGGCTGGCGAGCATGCCGTTGATGGCACCTTCGATCAGCTTCTTATCGTCGGCCTTGTCGACATAATCGGTGCGCACCCGCTCGAACACATCCATTAGAACGTCGAGCTGCTTGTATGTGTCGCTTTCGCTCGCGGCGCGCACGGCTGCCGTTCCCGGGATAGCCAGCAGGGCGACGACCGGCAGGGCAATCTTCCAGCGGGATGACATCACGGCAGTTTCGCTTTCGGCAACAACGACTGTCACATTAGCAGAATGGCAGCGCCGCGCCAGACCGCTGTTGTCTCGAATTACCCCGCGCGGTGATAGGGATGGCCCTGCAGAATCGTCATCGCGCGGTACAGTTGTTCGGCGAGCATAGCGCGCACCAGCATGTGCGGCCAGGTCGCCCGGCCGAAACTGAGCAAAAGGTCAGCGCCCGCGCGGGTGGCAGCATCATGGCCATCGGCGGCACCGATCAGGAAGCGCACTTCGCGCGTGCCGCTGTCGCGCCAGCCGCCCAAGATCGCTGCCAGCGCTTCGGACGAAAGGTCCTTGCCGGTTTCGTCGAGAACGACGGTGCGCCCGGCTTCGAAACGCGGCCACAGCGCGCTGTCGCCAATCTCGATGACGCTCAGTTCGCCGCGCAGCCGCTTGGCATAGCGATCGACAAGTTCGGCCTCCGGCGACGCGCCGATGCGGCCACGCGCCACGATGGCTAGCCGCATGGGTTCACGACCTAGCCGGCCTTGCGGGGGTCACCCAGCGCGGGATCACGTGCCTCATGCGCCTCGCGCAGCGCCCCCATCCGCGGTTCGCCCTTGTTAGGTGCTGAATCGAACGCCCACATGCGCTCGAGGTTGTAGAAGTCGCGCACTTCCGGACGGAAGATATGGACGATGACATCGCCGGCGTCGATCAGCACCCAGTCGGCGGTCGGCAGGCCCTGAACGCGCGCCGGGCGACCGAAATCTGTCTTGCATTTGTCGGCGATCTTCATCGCCATCGAAGCGACCTGACGGCCGGACTTGCCACTTGCAATGACCATATAGTCGGCAATCGTCGTCTTGCCGGCGAGCGGGATTGAAACAATATCCAGCGCCTGGTCATCATCGAGCGACGCCATCACCATGGCGTGCAGCGCCTCTATGTGCGCGTCCACCTTGGCTTCGGCGCGGGTGGCGGCTTCGGCGCGGGCGGCGGCGGCCAAGGTGGATTGCGGGGTCGTCAAATCTTTGTCCTGCTCTCTTGTCGGTTGCCGGTGGCTGCCGGCGTGATTTGCTGCGCCCAATCAGGATCGGCGGCGCGGATCGCCGTCGCCGACAAGGGCGTCTGGCGGATCGACAGGACGATGATTGCCGGCAATGGCCAGTGCGTCCAATCGCGAATCGAACCCAAAGGCCTCCGCCAGCGCCCCAGCCACGCCATTGCGGGCGACACCAGAGCAGCCCCCATATAGCGCGGACGCGCCAAAACGGCAATCGGCACCTCCTGCGCAAAGCCGCGCCAGCGGTGCCAGCGGTGCAATTCGGGCAGAATATCGGCACCCATCAACCAGATGAACGCCGTATCGGGTCGGCGCCGGTGCAGCGCTGCAACCGTATCGACGGCAAAGCGCGTGCCGATTTCGGCCTCGATCGCCATCGGCCGGATGCGCGGATGCCGCGCCATTGCCCGCGCCGAGCCGAGCCGTGCCGCCAGCGAGGCCATGCCGGCCGTGGGTTTCAATGGATTCTGCGGGCTGACCAGCCACCAGACTTCATCCAGCCCGAGCAAGCGCATGGCCTCAAGGCTGATATGGCGGTGCCCGGCGTGCGCCGGATTGAACGAGCCGCCGAGCAGGCCGATGCGTTTCAGGGTCGCACCTGACCGGTGCCGGTGACCCGGGTCTTGTAGATCGTCAGCCCTTCGAGCGCGACCGGGCCGCGCGCATGCAGCCGGCCGGTGGCGATGCCGATCTCGGCACCGAAGCCGAATTCGGCGCCATCGGCGAACTGGGTGGAGGCATTCCACAGCACGATGGCGCTGTCGACTGCCGCCAGAAAACGTTCAGCGACTACCGAATCGTCCGCGACAATCGCATCGGTATGCGCCGAACCGTGTTGCGCGATGTGCGCGATCGCCCCTTCGACACCATCGACCAGCGCCACCGAGGCGATGGCATCGAGATATTCAGTATCAAAAGCCCCGGTTGGTGCTGGCATCGCACGCGGCTCCAACGCCGCCACATCGCCGCGCACTTCGCAACCGGCATCGACCAGCGCCGCCAGCACCGCCTGCGCCAGCGCGGGTGCCGCGGCCCGGTCGATCAGCAATGTCTCCATTGCCCCGCACACCGCGGTGCGTCGCAACTTGGAATTGACGACAATCGCCGCTGCCATTGCCGCTTTCGCCGACGCGTCGACATAGACATGGTTAATGCCATCAAGATGCGCCAGCACCGGCACCCGCGCCTCGGCCTGGACCCGCGCCACCAGCCCTTTGCCGCCACGCGGTATGATGACGTCGATTAAACCGTGCGCCGCCAGCATCGTACCGACCAGCGCGCGGTCGCCGGCCGGCACCAATTGCACCGCTGCTGCCGGCAAACCTGCCGCCTGCAACCCCTCGCCGACACAGTCAAGCAGCACCATGTTCGACCGCGCCGCTTCGGAACCGCCGCGCAACAGGCACGCATTGCCCGCCATCAGGCACAGCGCCGCCGCATCTGCGGTCACCCCGGGCCGGCTTTCATAGATGATGCCGATCACCCC
Source organism: Polymorphobacter sp. (assembly GCA_049314415.1). GTDB lineage: Bacteria > Pseudomonadota > Alphaproteobacteria > Sphingomonadales > Sphingomonadaceae > Sandarakinorhabdus. The sequence goes on along the minus strand of JBMOFG010000140.1, from coordinate 997 downwards.
GAGCGGCACGCGCACCCGCTCGAAGCGCAGACCATTGCCGGTTTCCCAGCACTTGATGACCTCTCCGACCGGATCCGGCAGCCCAGCGACTGTGTCGAGACCCGCCGCAATCGCCTCCACGCGCCCGGCATCAAGGGTCAGCCGGTCGATCAACGCCGCCGAAATGCCCGCTGCCTCTGCCGCCGCGACATCATCAGCATTGGCCATTATCAGCGCGGTCGCCCGGGCGCGAATGGCCCGCGCTGCCATCCTGATCGCCAATGCCTTTTGGCCGGAGGGTGCCAGCGCCAGCGCCGCAACCGCCGCGCGCGCCGCGCGCGCCATGGCGCCGATGCGCGCTTGCGCGCTCACAACAACACCAAATGATCAGCATGCACCAGCGCGGCGCGCGGCGCATAGCCCAGCACCGCCGCCTGGGCCTCGTTGCGCAACCCTCGGATCATTGCAGCATCCCCTGCGTCATAGCCTGCCAGCCCGCGCCCGATCACCCCGCCGGGTCCGGCCAGCGCCACCACATCACCCCGGGCAAAGCGCCCCTCGACAGCGGTTACCCCGGCTGCCAGCAGGCTTTTGCCACGTTGCAGCGCCGCCACCGCCCCGGCATCAAGGGTCAGTGTGCCGAGCACGGTCAGGCGCCCGGCCAGCCAGGCCTTGCGGGCGCGCGATCCCTCGCCCGCGACAAACACCGTGCCGCGCCCTGTATCGGCGAAGTGCTGCATCGGATGTGCTACCCGGCCGTCCGCAATGGCGAGGTGGATGCCCGCTGCCCCGGCGATTTTTGCCGCCGCCAGCTTGGCCACCATGCCACCTGACCCCAGCCCCGAACCGCTGTCGGCGCTCGCCATGGCCTCGATCGCCGGGGTCAGCTTTAATACTTCGGGCACCAGTTGCGCCATCGGGTCACGCCCGGGATGGGCTGTGTACAGTCCATCAACGTCGCTCAACAGCAGCACGCCACCCGCGCCGGCGGCCTGCGCCGCGCGTGCCGCCAGCCGGT
>JBMOFG010000139.1:0-5814 GCA_049314415.1 Polymorphobacter sp. | reverse complement strand
CGCTTGCTGGCACTGGCGGTGGCCCGTATGATGGTTACCGAGGAGATCGCCCATGAAGATCATCATCGGAACCCGCACGCTTTCGAGCTGGTCGCTGCGCGGCTGGTTGGCGGCGAAACAGTCGGGTCTGCCCTTCACCACCGAATGCATCGAGATGGACAGCCCCGAATGGCAGAGCGGCGCGGCGAAAAAGGCGCTGCCGTCGGGCAAGGTGCCACTGCTCATCGACGGGCAGATCCCGGTGTGGGACAGCATGGCGATTCTCCTGTGGCTGGCCGACAAGGGCGGGCATGATCGTTATTGGCCGCGCGAATATCCGGCGCGGGCGCTGGCCTATGCGATGACCGCTGAAATGCATTCGGGCTTTGCGGCGCTGCGTTCGGCCTGCCCGATGAACCTGCAAAAGGCCTTTCCCGATTTCGAGGCCAGCGCCGCGGTGCTCGCCGATGTCGCGCGCATCGATGCGCTGTGGAGCGAAGCCCGCACCCGTTTCGGCAGCGAGACCGACCTGCCTTGGCTGTTCGGGCCATTGGGCGCTGCCGACATCATGTTCGCCCCGGTCGTTTATCGCATCCATCATTATCACTTGCCGGTATCGACAACGGCGCGGCTTTATGTCGATGCCATGCGGGCCCACCCCTGGATGCAGGAATGGAACCGCGATGCCCATGCCGAGGTGCTGCGCCACGATCTCTACCCGGTGCCGGGCGGCGTGCCGGCTTGACGCGGCAGGCGACGACGTTAAGCCCGCAAAGGGGCTGATTGCAGTCATGGCGTCCCGACTGCTTGCAGGGCGGGCCTTGTGCGCCCCCGATTTGGAGAGATTGATGAAGCTGTTGCTGTCTGCTGCCGTTCTGGGACTGGTCGCCTTTCCGGCACGCGCCGGGGAACCGGCCTTCTCCGCGGATCGCGTCAAGGCCCATGTCGCCTTTCTGGCCGATGATCTGCTCGAAGGGCGCGGCACCGGCACACGCGGCCATGAAATTGCCATGCGCTATGTCGCCAGCCAGTTTGCCGCCTATGGCCTGAAACCGGCCGGCAAGGACGGCAGTTGGTACCAGCCGGTCACTCTGTCCGAAGCCAGCCCCGGCAGCGTCCCGGCCAGCGTGACGATCAGCGCCGCTAAGGCTGCGCCGGTCACTTTCGCGCAGGCCAGCGAGATCATCGTCGGGTCGAGCCAGACCGACAAGGTCACCGACATCAGCGCCCAGGCAGTTTTCGCCGGCTTCGGCATCGATGCGCCCAAACAGGGCTTCAACGACTACGCCGGCATTGATGTGCGCGGCAAGATTGTCGTCATCCTCGCCGGTATCCCGAAGGGACCGCCCAACGAAGTGCTGGCGCATCTCAGCCGCCAGAAGGGCATGATGGCGGCGGCGCGCGGCGCCATCGGCATTGTCACCATTCCGACGCTCGAATCGAACCGGCTGCGCCCTTGGCAACGCCAGAAACAATATGCCGGCACGCCGTCTATGACCTGGGTAAAGCCCGATGGCAGCCCCTATATCGCGGCGCCCGGCATCCGCGGCGGCGCGTCGTTCAGCATGGTGGCGGCCGAGGCGCTTTTTACCGGCGCGAAAACGCCGCTCACCAAGGTGCTCGCCACTGCCGATAAGCAACTCGGTAGTCCCAAGGGCTTTGCCCTGCCGACCAGCGTGCGCATCACCAGCACGTCGCAGCAGCGCATGGTACAGACCGCCAATGTCGTCGCGAAGATCGAAGGCAGCGACCCCGCGCTCAAGGCCGAACATGTCGGCATCATGGGTCATCTCGATCATCTCGGCAGCAACCCCGCCAAGCCGGGCGACAATATCTATAACGGCGCGCTCGACAACGCATCGGGCGTGGCGGTGATGCTCGAAGTTGCGCATGGCTTCGCGCAGGACGCGGTGAAGCCGAAGCGCTCGCTAATCTTCGTCGCCAATACTGCCGAGGAAAAGGGCCTGCTCGGCGCCGAAAGCTTTGCCAATGATCCGCCGGTGCCGATTGCCGATATCGTCAGCGTCGTCGATCTCGACCAACCCATGCTGCTGTATGATTTCACCGATGTCATCGCCTTTGGTGGTGATCATTCGACGATGGGCGAAGCCATCGCGCGTGCCGCCGGCGAGGCCGGGGTGGCGGTGTCGCCCGACCCGATGCCCGCCGAAACCATCTTCGTGCGATCGGACCATTATACCTTCGTCAAGCGTGGTGTGCCGGCGCTGCTGCTCGCCACCGGTTTTGCCAATGGCGGCAAAGAGGCGTGGGAACATTATCTCGCCACCGATTATCACCAGCCGAGCGACGACATGAAACTGCCGATCAACTGGGTGGCAGGGGCGAAATATGCCCGGGTGAATTATCTCATCGCGCGTGAAATCGCCGATGCGGCGGAACGTCCGCGCTGGTATGAAGGCGATTATTTCGGCACGACCTTCGCGCCGGCGGCCCCCAAGGTTGCCCGCGCCCCCTTGAAAGGCAAATGACCATGGCCATCAAGCCCGCCACTCCCTGGACCCGCCGCATCGCCCGTGCCGCCATCGCCGCCGCGGTGCTGGTGCTGATTGCTGGGCCGCTGATCAAATATGGCCTTCTCGGCTGGCAGGCCGGGCTGGCGATGTTCGCGCTTGGCGCCTTGCTTGCCGGCATTGGCGGCATCATCAGCCTGATCGCCGTGCTGCGTCGCCGCGGCGGGCTGCTGACCGTAGTGGCCGCCGCTGCCGGCATCGCCGGGCTGGCCGTGCCGGTCGGCATCGTCGTCAATGCCGGTGACAAGCCGCCCATCCATGACATCACCACTGATACCACCAATCCGCCGCAATTCGTGGCGATCACCGCCGCCGTGCGCGGCCCGGACAGCAACCCGCTCAGCTATGATCCGGCGATCGCGGTGCAGCAGCAAAAGGCCTATCCCAAGCTCAAGCCCCTGGTCATCGCGCGCCCCGCTGCCGCCGCCTTCGAACGCGCCACCCGCGCTGCCATGCAGCAGGGCTGGGTGATCGTGGCCAGTGACCCCGTCGCCGGCCGCATCGAAGCCACCGACACCGTGCCATGGTGGGGCTTCAAGGATGATGTCGTCATTCGCCTGACGCCGCAGGGTGACGGCACGCGCATCGATGTCCGGTCCAAATCGCGCGTCGGCAAGGGCGATCTGGGCGTCAATGCCAAGCGCATCGGCGATTACCTGGCGCGCATCGCGAACGTATGACGCTTGAAACGACCGCGCTGGCCCAGCGGCTGATCCGCTGCGCCAGCGTCACCCCGCACGATGCCGGGGCCCAGGATGTGCTGGCCGACTCGCTGACGGCGCTGGGCTTCACCATCCACCGCCTGCGCTTCGGTCACGCGCCCGACGGCCCGGTCGATAATCTGTTCGCCACCATCGGCAGCGGCCGGCACTTCGCTTTCGCCGGCCATACCGATGTCGTGCCGACGGGTGATGTCGCGGCGTGGAGCGTCGATCCCTTTGCGGCCGCCATCGCTGATGGCCGGTTGGTCGGGCGCGGCGCCGCCGACATGAAGGGTGCCATCGCGGCTTTTGTCGCGGCAGCAGCCGGCCATGTCGGGCGCGGCACGCCCGGGCGGCTGTCTTTCATCATCACAGGCGACGAAGAAGGCCCGGCGACCTTTGGCACGGCACCAATGCTCGACTGGCTGGAAGCACACCGGCTGGTGCCTGATGCCTGTCTGGTCGGCGAACCGACTTCGGCGCAGCGACTGGGCGATACCATCAAGATCGGCCGGCGCGGCTCGCTCAACGCCTGGCTGACCATCAGGGGCGCGCAGGGCCATGTCGCCTACCCGCACCGGGCCGACAACCCGGTGACGCGCCTGGTGGCCATCCTGGCGGCGCTCAAGGCCCGGCTCCTCGATGAAGGTAGCGACTGGTTCGATGCGTCGAACCTCGAAATCACCGATATCGGCGTCGGCAACCCGGCAACCAACATCATCCCGGCGCATGCGACGGCGCGGCTCAACATCCGCTTCAACGACCACCACCGGGGCGCGGACCTCGCCGACTGGATTCGCGCCACCGTCGCCGGCGCGGCGCCGTCGGCCGATGTCGAGGTGCGGATTTCAGGAGAAGCCTTCCTCACCGAGCCGGGCGACCTGTCGGGCCTCGTCGCCGCCGCAGTGACCAATGTCACCGGAATCGCGCCCGACCTGTCGACGAGCGGCGGCACATCGGACGCGCGTTTCATCCGGCGTCTGTGCCCCGTGGTCGAATTCGGGCTGGTCGGTGCGTCGATGCACAAGACCGACGAAAGCGTTGCCGTCGCTGACATCGACGCGCTGGCAGCGATCTATGACGGGGTGCTGCGGCGCTGGTTCGCCTGACCGGGGCTTGTCTGCGCCTTGGTATGAGACGACGCCCGGGGTCGACGGCAGGCCGAGCAGGGTGCAGATTGTCGTTCGTCCCGCAAGCGGGGAGACGCGCTGCGATTCTATGGTCGTCGGCGCGCGGGTGTCAGCACAAGGGGGCCGTTGATGCGTGAAAAGGAACTGCGGCTCGCGCTCGTCTGCTTCGGCGGCGTCAGCCTTGCAGTCTATATGCACGGTACCACCAAGGAAGTGTGGAAGCTGGTGCGCGCCTCGATGCGGCGCCGGATGCGGGCGCTGGAACCGCTGCCGGCGGCGCAGGACAGCGAAATCGTCTATGGTAAGCTGCTCGAGGCGATCGCCGCGCATGTCGACCTGCGGGTGATGACCGACATCATCGCCGGAGCCTCGGCGGGCGGTATAAACGGCATCCTGCTGGCGCAGGCGATCTCGCAGGGCTCGGACATGGAGCCTTTGCGCGACCTTTGGCTCGACGGCGCAGACAGCGACCGGCTGCTCGAGCCGGCGGGAGCTGCGGCGCGTTTTTCCAAGCTCTGGGCGACACCGCTGGTCTGGTGGGCGCGGCGCAAGGGGCTGGTGATGACCGATCTCGACGAGCCCGAGGCGCGGGCCGAAGTCGCGCGCAAATTGTCGCGGCTGATGCGCTCGCGCTGGTTCCGACCGCCGTTTTCGGGGGCGATCTTTTCGGCAATGCTGTATGACGCGCTGGCTGCGATGGCCGCCGGCACACGCACGCCGCCGTTGTTACCGCCGCTGCAACCGCTCGATCTGTTCGTCACCGTCACCGATTACCACGGCGCCCCTGAAACGCTGCACCTGCATTCGCCGCCCGATGTGACCGAAAACGAGCACCGGCTCATCATCGGTTTCAGTGATTTGGGGCTGGGCGCCGATGGCCGGCGGCACCTTGGCGACACCGCCGAACTCGCCTTTGCGGCGCGCGCTACCGCCTCTTTTCCCGGGGCCTTTCCGCCGGCGCGAGTGGGGGAAATGGACGCGGTAGTGGCCCGCCGCGGCTCCGGCTGGCCGGGGCGCAGCGCCTTTCTGGCCCGGGTGTTTCCCGGCAACCTCCAGCCGGAAACTGCCACGTTGATCGACGGCGCCGTGCTTAACAGCCGGCCGTTCGGTCCGGCCATCGAAGCCCTGTCACGTCGGCCATCGCACCGCGAGGTCGATCGTCGTTTCGTCTATGTCGATCCCAAGCCCGGGATGCACGGCCCGGCGACGGCCGATCCGATGAAGCTGCCGGGTTTTTTTGCTACGGTCCTGCGCAGCCTTGCCGATATTCCGCGCCAGCAGCCGATCAACGACAGTCTCGCCGCCATCGAAACGCTGTCGGCCGATGTGCGGCGGCTGCGTTATGTTGTCGATGGCATGATGCCCGAAGTCGATGCAGCGATCGATTCGGCCATCGGCATGCGCGTGCTCATGATGAAGCCCACCCCGGCCCGCCTGGCGGAATGGCGGTCGCGGATGCAAAGCGTGGCGGCG
>JBMOFG010000138.1:0-5818 GCA_049314415.1 Polymorphobacter sp. | reverse complement strand
CCCGCGGCGTTCGCGCAGTCGGCGCCAGCGACCGAACCTGCTGCCAGCGCCCCGGCTCCCGCCGAAGCCTTGCCTGTAGAGGAGGAAGTCGAAATTTCCGCCCCCGGCGGCAGCAGCGGTGAAATCGTTGTTATCGGAACACGCATCCCCAATACCATCCGCGCAAGCCGCGAAGTCGCCTCGGTACTGACCCAGGGCGATATCGCCCGCACCGGTGAAGGTGATATCGCCGGCGCCCTGCAGCGCGTTACCGGGCTTTCGGTCGTCGGCGGCAAGTTCGTCTATGTCCGCGGCCTTGGCGAACGCTACTCGCTTGCCTTGCTCAATGGCCTGCCGATCCCGTCGCCGGATCCATTGCGCCGGGTCGTGCCGCTTGATCTCTTCCCGACCAGCGTTCTCGCCTCCTCAGTCGTTCAGAAAAGCTATTCGGCAAATTTCCCCGGTGAATTCGGCGGCGGCGTCATCAACCTGACGACCCGCGCCGTCCCCGATGAACCCTTTATCGAAATCGGCGGCAGCATTGGCGGCAACACCGCCACCACCGGCCAGCTTGGCTATGTCTTCCAGGGCAGCAGCAAGAGCATCTTCGGTTATGTCGACAATCGGCTGGCGCTGCCCAAGGGCCTTGCCGCGTCGCAATCGCAAGGCAAGATTCTCGCTGTGGGGCCAAATTTCACCCAGCGCCAGATCCAGGACATCGCTGCCAACCTGACCAATTCGGAAACGAACCTGATCCAGGCCAACAACGACATGCCGGTCAATTGGGGAATTAATTTCTCTGCCGGCAAAGCATGGGATATGGGCGACACCCGCGTCGGCATAATCGCCGCCGCCGGCTGGAGCACCGACTGGCAGACCAAAGCCGGCCTGCAACAATTGTCGAACGGCGAAGCCATCGGCCCCGGCGGCACTCCGATACTGCGTCCCGACCAGGATTTCCGCTTTGTCTCGACCGAAAATCGCGTCGTCATCAATGCACTGGTCGGCATGGGTGCTGAATTTGGCGAACACAAGATCCGGCTGACCAACATTTACCTGAACGACACCATCAAGGAAGCCCGCATCCAGTCGGGTACCGATGATACCAATGTCGGCGGCGATGTCCTGCTCAACCGCAGCTTCACCGGCACCTTCCAGCGCCAGCTCATCGACACCCAGGCGGTTGGCGAATTCAAGTTCGACAATCTCAGCCTCGATATCCGCGGCACCTATGCCAATTCAAAGCGGCTGGCGCCTTATGAACGCAACAATAATTATGCGTTCAGCAGCGTCGCCAAGGACTTCGTCAACGATCTGCGCAGCCCGGGCCAGGCCAGCACCGTGGCGTTCAGCCGGCTGAACGAAAATGTCTATGGAGCCGGCGCCGACCTTGGCTACAAGTTCGAGGGTGGACCGTTCCCGATCCGCGTGACAGCAGGCTATGCCTATACCGACAGCAAGCGCTCATCGAGCCGCTTCGACTATCGCTACAACGTCAATGGCGCACTGCCGACAGCAGTGACCCAGGAACGCCCGGACTTTCTGCTGTCAGACTTCAACGTCTATTCTTATGGGCTTATCCTCAACACGGTTTCGACGACGGCACCAATCTACAATGCCGGTCTGACCATCCATGCCGGTTATGGCCAGTTCGAAATCGAGCCTTTCGACGGCGTGCAATTCACCGCTGGCGTGCGCTACGAAACCGCCAAGGAGTTCATCAACCCGATCGATGTCTTCGGCGTCAACGTCGACCAGACGATCCGCACCGAACTCAACAACGACTATTTCCTGCCGGGCGGCACGCTCACCTGGAATTTCGCCGAAGACATGCAGGCGCGATTCTCGGCCTCCAAGACCATCGCCCGCCCGCAGTTTCGCGAACTCGCGCCGCAGACTTTTTTCGATACAGACACCGACCGCACCTCGTTCGGCAACCAATTCCTGATCGACAGTCAGTTGACCAACCTGGAAGCCCGCTACGAATATTATTTCGGGCGTGACCAGCGCATCACGCTCGGCGGTTTTTACAAGGACATCACCAACCCCATCGAGACGGTGGCGTTCAACGTCGGCGGCACCTTCAACACCACTTTTGCCAATGCCCCCAAGGCGCGGCTTTATGGCTTCGAGGCCGAAATCCAGAAATACTTCCCGCTCGATGCAATTTCGGACGCGGCGTTCCTCGCCAGCCGCCGCCTGCTGGTCAACGTCAACTACACCTACAGCGACTCGCGCATCAACGTGAAGGCCGGCGACAAAACCACCTTCCCCTTTTCGGGTGAAGTCCGCCCGGCCTCCGACCTGTTCCGCAACGGCCAGCCGTTGACCGGCCAGTCAGACCATGTCGCCAACCTGCAGATCGGCTTCCAGGACCAGGACAGCCTGTCCGAACAGACACTGCTGATCAACTATGCCAGCAATCGTTCGACGCAGCGCGGCCCCAACGGCCAGCCCGACCTTGTTGAAAAGCCCGGACTGCGGCTCGACCTTGTCGTCCGCCAAGGCTTCACCATCGGCAAGTTCGGTCTCGAGGCCAAGCTCGAGGCGCGCAACCTGACCAACACCAAGTATCAGGAGTTCCAGACGCTCAACGCGTCGCGCATCGACAACAACACCTATGTGCTGGGCCGCAGCTTTAACCTGGGCGTCAGCGCCAAGTTCTGAGCCGCCGCAGATACGGCGCGCAATCGCCCCGCATGACCCGGTCATGCGGGGTTTTTGCCGCCTTGAGCAGATAGCAATCAGCGCAGGCGTTTTTAATCGGCGACTATCGCGGCCAGGGCCGATCGCGGAACCAGCTGGTAATGATATATTTGGTGCCGGCCCGCACTGGCATGCCATGGTGCAGCGTCATCGCATTGGGACTGCCATCGGGGTTACGGTTGTTCCAGGCCAGCAGCTTGCCGGTTTCGGGCTGGAAAGTCTTGTCGAGCCGCTTGAAACGCGTAGCACCGCCGGCGCCGGGTACGTTGAGATAGACCATCAATGTCCAACTGCGTTGTCCGGCGGCCGCGCAGTAGAGTTCGTAATCGGCGCCTGACGGTTCGAAATAGTCGGTGTGCGCCTTGAATTCCTGTCCCACCGCATAGCGCTGGCCCTGCAAAGGCTCGGCATGGGCGACATCAAGCCCGGCCCAGGCCGCCAAACGCGCCACGATCCCGTTTACCAACGGATCGACATCATCGAGATCGCAGGTTTCGCTTGTACGAAAGCCGGGGTCACCGTCGTGATCAGCAAGCCCCGAGGGCCGCCGCCGCGCATCAATGCGTTCGATCAGCGCCGCACATTCGGCCGGGCTCAGGAAATTGCGCCGGAAGACCAGTTCGGCGACACGCGATGGCAGGCGCTGGGCGCCTTCGAAACGGGCAAGATCGGTCATGGCACCTGCCTTTCGACGCTCATCTGTAACAGCCACAACGGCCAGGCCGCCACCGCCAGCAACGCGCCAAACGCGACCTTGCTATGCCGCCCGACTGTCCGACCGCGCAGCCGGTCGGCGAGCGCCAGCGCCAACCCCAGCAGCGCCGCACATAGAATCACAAAGGCGAGCGGGAACCAGCCGAGCCAGGCCCCGATGGCAGCGAACAGTTTCGGGTCGCCGCCGCCCAGTCCGGTGCGGCCGGTGGCGAGCTTGTAGCCGCCGCCAACCAGTGTCAGGCTGGTAAAACCGATGACAGCCCCAACGGCGCGATCAAGCAGCGGCGGCGCCAGCCAGATGCCGGCAGCCAGCCCCAGCACGAGCAGGGGCAAGGTCAACCGGTCGGGCAACCAATGATGTTCGGCATCGAGCACCGCCAGCGCCAGCAGCCCCCAGCCGAACAGTGCGCCGCCCAGCCCGACAGCGCCAGGTTGCATCGCAAGCGCCACCACGCCAATGCCGCCTGCCGCCAGCTCGATCCACAGATGCCGCGGCGCGATGATGACCCCGCAATGACGGCAGCGACCCCGTTGCCGCCACAGGCTGAGCAAAGGCACCAGTTCGAGCGGCCCCAGCACCGCGCCACAGGCATCGCATGCTGAACGTCCTGCGACGATGCTGCGGCCTAGCGGCCAGCGCCAGGTCAGCGCCGCAATAAAGCTGCCGATGATCAGCCCGGCCAGCCCGCCGGCGAGCGCCATCACCCCGGTATCAGAATCTGCCGGATCGCTGCTCCGGACGCCAGATCATCGAGCGCCGCGTTGATCTCCGCCAGCGGCCTTGTACCCGACAAAAGCCGTTCGACGGGCAAGCGCCCGGCGCGCCACAGCGCAATATAGCGAGGTACATCGCGCGCCGGGATGGCGGCGCCCATATAACTACCCAGCAGCGTCTTGGCATCAGCAACCAGACTGATCGCCGGGATGATCAGCGGTTCGGCCGGATTGGGCAGGCCTACCGTCACCGTGCGGCCACCGCGCGCGGTAAGCCGATAGGCTTCCGCCAGCACCTTGCCAGAGCCTACGCTTTCGATAGCGACCATGGCACCGGTGCCGGTGATCGCTTTGATGGTCGCTTCGGCATCATCAGGATGCACCGCAGCGCGAGCTCCTAGCGCAAGCGCAAGCGCACGCTTCTGCGGCACCGGGTCGATCGCGATAACGGGCTCTGCCCCGGCAGCGATCGCGCCAAGCAACGCCGCGAGACCGACGCCACCCAGACCCCAGACCGCGACACTTTCGCCCGGGCGCACCATCGCCGAATTGAACACGGCGCCTACGCCGGTGAGCACCGCGCAACCGAACAGCGCGGCGATTTCGGCGGGTACGTCATTGTCGATCTTCACCGCCGAGCGTTCATCGATGACGGCATGGCTGGCAAAGGCCGAAAGCCCGAGGTGATGGTGCACCGGATGCCCGCACTCCGACAGCCGCCGACCACCGCCGAGCAGTTCGCCGCGACCATTGGCGCCGGCACCATTGGCGCACAGCCAGCCTTCGCCGGACACGCATTGCACACAATGGCCGCATGCCGGCAGGAAGGCCAGGACGACGCGGTCACCCACAGCAAAGCGGCTGTCGGCGCCGGTCGCCAGCACCGTCGCGCACGCTTCATGGCCCAGCGCCATCGGCACCGGGCGGACTCGGTCGCCATTGACCACTGACAGGTCGGAATGGCACAGGCCAGCGGCTTCGATATGCACAAGCAGTTCGCGCGGCCCCGGCGCGGCGAGCTCGAGTTCCGCCAGCCGCAGTGGCCGGGTTTCGGCAAAGGGCCGAACCGCATGGCTGGCATCGAGCACGGCGGCAATGGTCTTCATGGGACGGCGTTTCCTGCGGTTGCTGCCCGCCTGATATGGCCAATCACCGCGTCGCGATAGGGTGGAATTGGTATTTGTCCGCCTGCCAACCCGTCCCCAACGCGCGCACCCGATCACACTTTTTCGCGCAGCAGTTTCGTTACCAACGCATCGAAATCACGCTTGGCGCGGGCATTTTGTTCAGCCATCGCCGGGCCGGCCCAGCCGACATGGATTTCGCGCAAACTGCCGTCGCGCCCGATGAACAAAGTTGAGGGATAGACCTTGACCGGCCCAACCCCGGGCAGTGCCGCCGCAGTGCTTTCGGGCGTCGGTTCGCCGGCAAGCAGCAGCGGATAGGCGAGCTTGTAGCGACGCGCATAGCTGTCCATCAATGCGTTGTTGCGCGCCGTGTCGGTGCCATATTCAAAGTGGAGCGCGACGACTTCCAGCCCCGCTGCCTTGTGCGACGCGGCATAGGGTCCGATGAAGCGCGCCTCGTCATGACAATTGGGGCACCAGGCACCGCCCAGCGTCACCACCACCACCTTGCCGCGGAATTGCGGGTCAGACAGCGAAACCATTTGGCCCTTGCTGTTGGGAAAGCGAAACTGGAAGCG
>JBMOFG010000137.1:0-5819 GCA_049314415.1 Polymorphobacter sp. | reverse complement strand
CGCCGGCGCGGTTCGACCCGACCAGCGTGCGCGATGAAAAGGTCAAGGTGCTGCGCTCGCTGCGTCCGATCGACCGCCACACCGTCGAAAGCCACAGCGTGCGCGGCCAATACACCTCGGGCGCGGTCGCTGGCCAACCGGTTAAGGCCTATGCCGAAGAACTGGGCAAGTCATCCGGAACCGAGACCTTTGTTGCCCTGAAGGCGCATGTCGATAATTGGCGCTGGCAGGGTGTGCCTTTCTATCTGCGTACCGGCAAGCGCCTGCCAGAACGAATGAGCGAGATCATCGTCCAGTTCCGCCCCGTACCCCATTCGATGTTCGGTGACGCCGTGCTCAAGGCCAATAAGCTGGTGATCTCGCTGCAGCCCGATGAAAATGTCGGACTGACGATGATGGCGAAGGCGCCAGGGCTCGATCGCGAAGGGCTCAAACTACGGTCGGTGCCGCTTCATATCGGTATGGACAATGCTTTTGCCGATGTGCGCCGTCGCATCGCCTATGAACGACTGCTGCTCGATCTGATCGAAGGCAAGCAGACCCTGTTCGTGCGGCGCGACGAGGTCGAGGCGCAATGGACTTGGATCGACCAGATCCGCGCCGGCTGGGAGGCGACCGACATGGCGCCCAAGCCTTATGCCGCTGGCAATTGGGGCCCGCCTGCGGCCATCGCACTGACCGAGCGGAACGGGGTAAGCTGGCACGATTGAACGATGACGGCTAGCGGCCGCGCCCGATCCGGGGAGCGCCGCCTGCTCATCATGCAATCGGGGCTGGCCCGCTGTTTCCGGAACGCCTGAAGGTCCGATCCGAAATCTTGTCGCGCAGCGAGCGTCAAGGCGTCTCCGCCAATTCGAACTTCATCAGCAACGTGCGTTGCGCGCGGCTGAGATTGTCGTCGCTGATCATGTAGAGAAATGTCTTCCCACCCTGTCGGCGCAGCGCCAGCCCCTCCATATTGTCGAAGTTTAGTGGCGCTTCGAAGCGCGCCAGCAGGCGTTGCGGCAGTGCGGCGGCGGTATTGTCGGTCAGCGCTGGTGCCAGATCGACGAGGGTCAGTGCCGCGCTCCAGCCGCCGAACCCCGAAAAGCGGCAGTGGAGAACAAGGATGCGACGCCCGTCAAGAGCGATCGCATCGGTCGGGCTATAGCCAGGCAGCGGCTGCACGCCGATTTCGACCGTATCGCCGGCGCGGGTGAGCAGCGCCCTAATGGCGCCATCGGGACGCCGGGCGTCTTCGGCCAGGATGATCCGCGCCGCGCTGGGAAGCACCGCCATCGCCTCACCGCCGCCATTGGCCGGCCAGCCGGTCATCGCGGTGATCACTTCGGCGGCGGCCGGCGGCTGGGTGAGACTTTCCGGTCGGCGCGCACTGATGCCGGTGAAGTGCGCCAACCGGTGCTGTTGTTCATAAACAACCGTGGTGACGCCCGTTGCCGGGTCATGCTCCACGGCCTCGGCATCGACATCGGCCTTGCGCGCCGCCAGTTTGCCATCGGGCTGGGGCAGCGACGCGATCGCCACCGTACCAACCCCAACGAGCCGACCATGGCGTTCGATGGTCACCAGCGTCAGCCAGTTGCCGGTGTCGGTGACAGCGATCAAGCGGTCGCCGCCGCCATCGCGCAGGCCCGAAATGGCGCCGAACCGCGCGTCGGAACTGGTGAGTTGCACTGCGCCGGCAAAGCGCAGCGCGCCCACTTGTGTCATCCCCGGGTCATCGCGGTTGAGCGATAGCGGCGTTGCCGTCACCACCATCACCTGCGCCGGTGCCGGAGCGGGCGGAATTTCGGGGAGCACGGAATCGATACCGATAAGGCTCGCCGAGGCAAGAAGGGTGGCGACAACAATGCGGTCGAGCAACATGCGTCCGATCTAGCAGCGCCGCCGCGCTCCCGATAGCCAGATCAGTGCCGCCGCGCTGCCGATAGAAGTGGCGGCGCGGTGGCGCAGGCGCTATCGCTGCGCCGTCCATGCTTGCCGCCACTGCTCCTCATGATGTGCTGCGTTCGGTTTTCGGCTTTCCCGCTTTTCGCGGGCAGCAGGAGGCGATCATCAGCGATGTTTGTGCCGGGCGCGATGTGCTGGCGATCATGCCGACAGGCGCCGGCAAGTCCTTGTGCTATCAGATCCCGGCGCTGGTACGGCCGGGCTGTGCGCTGGTGATTTCGCCGCTGATCGCGCTGATGCAGGACCAGGTGCGATCGATGCGCGCCTTCGGCGTGCGCGCCGGGGCGCTGAACAGCCAGTCGGATGATGGCGACGCCACGATCCGCGCGCTGCGCGACGGTGAACTCGACTTGCTGTATGTCGCGCCCGAACGCGCCGCGATGGAGGGCTTCCGCATGCTGGTGGCGCGCGCCGAGATCGCGCTGATTGCCATCGATGAAGCGCATTGCGTCAGCCAGTGGGGCCATGATTTCCGCCCCGAATATCGCCAGCTGAAATCGCTGTGTGACACGCTGCCCGGCGTGCCGCGCATCGCCTTGACCGCCACCGCCGATGTCGCGACGCGCGCCGACATCCTGCAACAGCTCGGCATCGCCCCCGATCGCATGGTGCTGGCGGGGTTCGACCGGCCCAATATTCGTTACGGCGTGACCCCCAAGACCGACAGCCACCGGCAATTGAGTGGCTTTGTGGCGTCCCAGGCCGGACGGCCGGGGATCATCTATGCGCCGACGCGGGCGGTCACCGATCAGGTCGCAGGCTGGCTTGCCAAGGATGGTGTCAACGCCCGCGCGTATCACGCCGGGCTCGATGCCGGCACGCGGTCGCGCAATCAGGCCGATTTCGTCAAGTCCGAAGATATGGTGATGGTCGCGACGATCGCTTTCGGCATGGGCATCGACAAGCCCGATGTACGCTTTGTCGCCCATATTGGCCTGCCCAAATCGATCGAGGCCTATTATCAGGAGACCGGCCGCGCCGGCCGCGATGGCGACCCGGCGGTCGCGCAATTGTTCTGGGGGGCGGAAGACATCGCCCGGGCGCGCGGCTTTATCGCCCAAAGCGACGCCAATGAAGCGCGCAAGGCCGAGGAGGCGCGGCGCTTGGGGGCGCTGATCGCCTTTCTCGAAACCGGCGGCTGCCGGCGCATCCCGCTTCTCGAATATTTTGGTGAGCCGTGCCCGGCGCCGTGCGGAAATTGCGACAACTGCCTAGATCCGCCGGCTTTGCAGGACGCGACAGAGGCGGCAAGGAAGCTGCTGTCGGCGGTCTATCGCACCGGGCAGCGTTTTGGCGTCGGCCATCTTGTCGATGTGCTGACGGGCAAATCAGGGGAAAAGATCACCAAATTCAACCATGACCAGCTGGCTGTCTTTGGTATCGGCAAGGAATTGTCGGGTGAAGGCTGGAAGGCGCTGGCGCGGCAATTGGAAGCCAGTGAGGCGCTGGTTCGCGACGGCGAATATGGCGGACTGGTACTTGGCCCGGCGGCGCGCGCGATCCTGAAGGGCGAGGTGGCGGTCAGCTTGAAAGTGGCAACCGCTCAGGCCGAACGCGGCCGCACTGGCGGGCGCAGCGGAACCCGCGCTGCTGCCACGACGGCGGCGGTGGCCGATGGTGATCTGGCGCTGTTCGAGGTGCTACGTGCCGTTCGCCGTGAACTGGCGGCGGCGGCGAGCCTGCCGCCTTATGTGATTTTTCACGATTCGACCCTGCGCGCCATGGCCGCCAGCCGTCCGGCGACAATGACCGAAATGGGGCGGGTTCCGGGAGTGGGGGCGAGGAAGCTCGAAGCCTATGGCGCGGCGTTTCTGGCGGCGGTTGCTCGCGGCTGAACGCTGCCGTCACGGTCTTTCCGTTCAGCCGGGTGCCGACCCGTAGTGATATCCTGTTTCTGCGGGTGGCGGTCTTTACGCTGTCGCGAAGGCCGCCACATCGGCTTCGCGTAGTCTGAGGCGCGCCGCCATCTGAGCCTGCACCATGGCCAGGATTTCGGGCCGCGCTGTCGCCGGCGTACCGCCGCCGAGCGGGGCTGGATCATATTCGAGCGCCAGTTGCACCGCTTCGGCCATATCGCGGCCATGCATCTGTTCAAGCACGCGAAAGGCGAAATCGATCCCCGAGGTGACACCGCCAGCCGTGATACGATTACGGTCGATGACGACGCGTTCCTTGACGAATTCGGCACCAAACAGCGCCAACTGTTCGCCCGCCGCCCAATGACAGCCGGCGCGATAGCCCTTGAGCAGCCCGGCGGCAGCGAGAATCAGCGAGCCTGTGCAGACGCTGGTGACGAGCTGCGCCGTCGCCGCCTGAGCGTGCAGCCAGGCAATGACCACCGGGTCGCGCATCACGGGCACGAACCCGACGCCACCCGGGACGCAGATCATGTCGAGCGGCGGGCAATCGGCAAATGTTCTGGTCGGCACCATCGCCAGACCGCAATCGCTCATCACCGGTGCGAGGCTGTGCCACACATAATGGAGTTCGGCCCCCGGCATGCGGCTAAGCACCTGTGCCGGTCCGGTCATGTCGAGTTGGGTGAGGCCATCCCAGAGCAGGAAGCCGATTCGATAGGGCGGGGTCATGAGCGGCTCCTTTTCACGGCCGGTAGCGCATCTGCGGCGCCTCCGGCCCCGGCGCGATGCGCGCGCCGACCGCGACATAATCGCTATCGATGAAATCGATGCCGGCGCCAGCGCCGGTCTCGATGGTCACCTGATGGCCGCGCGTCACGAGTTTGGCGACCGGGGGCCGGGTCAATCCCACCCGGTACTCGTGTATCTTGATGTCGCTGGGAACGCCAATGTGCATTGCATTGCTCCGCGGCCGTTTGTGGCTGCCCGCATAGAACCAAGCGCCGGGCGATGACAGAGTGACCGAATTGGGCAGGCGTTGTCGATGTTGCATTGCGGCGTCATCCTGGCCGTGCTACCGCGCCGGCCGCTTCCCCAGGGGGATCAGGATTACCATGTCGAGCGATTCGGCGACGACGACCACTGCAGTTACAACGCCGGCAAGTCATGCTCCGCAGGGTGCGGCAAAGCTGGCGGTAGGCGCTATCGGGGTGGTGTTCGGCGATATTGGCACGAGCCCGCTTTATGCATTGAAGGAAACCTTCACCGGCCATCACAAGCTGGCGGTCGACCAATTGCATGTCTTCGGCATCATGAGCCTCGTATTCTGGACGATGACGCTGATCGTCACGGTGAAATATGTCATTGTAATCCTTCGTGCCGACAATCGCGGCGAAGGTGGCAGCTTGTCGCTGCTGGCGATGATCTCGCGCCTGTCCGAACACAGCGCACAGCGTACGCGCTGGCTCGGCATGCTTGGCGTCTTGGCGACGGCGCTGTTCATCGGCGACTGCCTGATTACGCCGGCGATCTCGGTACTGTCGGCGGTGGAAGGACTCAGCGTCGTCAACCCGGGGCTGCAACAACTCGTCATGCCGGTGTCGATTGCCATCCTGATCGGGCTGTTCCTGCTCCAGGCGCGCGGCTCTGCCAAGGTCGGGGCGTTGTTCGCGCCGATCATGCTTATCTATTTTTTCGTCATCGCGGTGATGGGGCTTACCCAGATCCTGCGCGATCCCACGATTCTGCAGGCGGTCAATCCGATCTGGGCCTTCCGTTTCTTTGCCGACAATCCCTTGCTCGGTTTTTTTGCGCTTGGCTCGGTGGTGCTGTCTGTGACCGGCGCCGAGGCGCTTTATGCCGACATGGGGCACTTTGGCCGCAAGCCAATCCAGTTTTCCTGGCTGTGGTTGGTCATGCCGGCGCTGCTGCTCAATTATTTCGGCCAATCGGCACTGGTGCTTGGCGCGCCGGAGAAAATCACCAATCCCTTTTACCTGATGGCTCCGGACT
>JBMOFG010000136.1:0-5822 GCA_049314415.1 Polymorphobacter sp. | reverse complement strand
GGAGGTCCCTTGAATTGCACGAAAACCATAACGCGCTGGGGGTAGCGCTCGGCCATAAGCCGACACAACCCGTCACACTGGTTCGCCCGCACGCCGCGCATCGTGCCGCCCGTTATTTCCTTGAGAAGTTTCCGGGCATATCGATGTATGCGGTCAAGGCCAATCCTTCCCCCGATCTCATCCGGTCGTTGTGGGACGGTGGCATAACGCATTTCGACGTTGCCTCCATTGCAGAGGTGCGCCTGGTGCGTGGCCTGCTGCCCGCGGCCACATTGTGCTTCATGCACCCGATCAAGGGAGAGGAGGCCATTGCCGAGGCCTATCATGTGCACGGCGTGCGTACTTTCAGCCTCGATTCGCAGACCGAGCTCGACAAGATCGTGGCCGCCACGGATGGCGCGACGGACCTGACGCTCTGCGTCCGCCTGCGCGTCTCGTCGGCGCATTCGAAGCTTAGCCTGGCGTCCAAGTTCGGCGTTGCCGCCGATGAAGCCGCGCCGTTGCTTATGGCCACCCGCCAGATCGCCGATGCGCTCGGCATCTGCTTCCATGTCGGCAGCCAGGCGATGAGCCCTCAGGCCTATGCCGAAGCGCTGGCCCAGGTGCGTGTCGCCATCGTCGGCGCCGGTGTCACCGTTGACGTCGTCGATGTCGGTGGCGGCTTCCCGTCGGTTTATCCCGGGATGGAGCCGGGCACGCTGGATGCCTATTTCGATGTCATCAGTCGCGCCTATGAATCGCTCCCCGTCAGCTATTCTGCCGAACTCTGGTGTGAGCCTGGCCGGGCGCTGTCGGCGGAATATGCCAGCGTGCTGGTCCGTGTCGAAGCCCGTAAAGACGATGTGCTCTATATCAACGATGGTGCCTATGGCGCCCTGTTCGATGCCGCGCACATCGACTGGCGTTTTCCCGTCGCCTTGGTACGCGAAACCGGATCGCGCGCTAGGCTGGTCGGTTTCAGCTTCTATGGTCCGACCTGCGATGACATGGACTTCATGCGGGGACCGTTCGAATTGCCAGCCGATATCCAGGCCGGCGACTATATCGAAATCGGAATGCTCGGCGCCTATGGTTCAGCCATGCGTACCGGATTCAACGGCTTTACCGCCGGCGCCACCGTCATCGCCCGCGATGAACCGATGGATACAGTCTATGGTGTCACGGAAAAGTCGCCTTCGCGCGTTATCAGCATCCGCTAACCCCTGCACCAGCGATCGCGCTGAGGCAGATTACTCCCCGCTCGGCGCCGGAATGGTCCGGCCGCGGGCGACGCTTTAGCAAGCGTCGTGCCAGTGACACGCCACTGGAGGCATATTCGTGACAGATCAGATAAACGCCCAGCGCAAGGCAGAGCTGTTGTCCAAGGTTGTCGAACATATCGACATCCGCAGTTTCGACGCACGCCCGATCATCGATGGCATGGCCAACATGAGCTTCACCTCGCGTGATCTCGCGCGCGCCACCAGCATCTATAACCAGATGCTGGCCGACCCCGACTGCACCATCTTCCTCGTCATCGCCGGCTCAACCAGCGCTGGCGGCTGCATGGACCTCTACGCCGAACTGCTGCGCAACAACATGATCGACGGAATCGTCGCCACGGGCGCCAGCATCGTCGACATGGATTTCTTTGAAGGCCTCGGCCACAAGCACTATCAGGCGCTCGAAGTGCCCGATGACGACACGCTGCGTTCGCTGCTTATCGACCGCATTTACGACACCTATATCGACGAGGAGCAGTTGCAGGATTGCGACCACACCATCCTCGAAATCGCCAATAGCCTGGAGCCAAAAGCCTATTCGAGCCGCGCCTTCATCCGCGAGATGGGCAAGTATCTGGTTGAACATGGCAAGAAGGACAACAGCCTCGTCAAGCTGGCGTATGAGCATGACGTGCCAATCTTCTGCCCGGCGTTCGTCGATTCATCGGCTGGCTTCGGCCTTGTGAAGCACCAGGTCGACCGCGCCAAGGAAGGCAAGCCCTATATGATGCTCGATGCCATTGCCGATTTCCGCGAACTGACCGACATCAAGATCAAGGCGGGTACCACCGGCTTGCTGATGATCGGCGGGGGTGTGCCGAAGAACTTCATCCAGGACACTGTCGTGTGCGCCGAAATCCTCGGCCATGACGATGTCCAGGTGCACAAATATGCCGTGCAGATTACCGTGGCCGATGTACGCGACGGCGCCTGCTCTTCGTCGACTCTGCAGGAAGCTGCCAGCTGGGGCAAGGTCAACACCGGCATCGAACAGATGGTCTTCGCCGAAGCAGGTTCGGTTATGCCGCTGCTCGCCAGTGACGCCTATCACCGTGGACTGTGGAAAACCCGCGCCAAGCGGGCGTGGGGCAAGCTGTTCGCCTGATCCGCGAAAACTCCCCGTAAAACAAAACGAGCCGTGAGCGGGGCTATCAAGTCCATTTGACTCAGGCCACCAATGCAATAGACCCTCCGCCACAAACGGGGGGTCTTTTCACATGCACAGTCCAATTCTCGCACCAGTCGTGGCACTCGTCGGCTGGACGCTCGTCATGCTGGTTTGGGCTGTTACTGCCCGCATGCCGGCGCTGAAAAAGGCCGGCATCGATCTTGCCGCCGCGCGCGGTGGACGACCCGGCGGGCTCGATGGAGTCGTAGACGAAACCGCGCAGTGGAAGATGCACAACTACATCCACCTCGTCGAACAACCGGTGCTGTTCTACGCTATTTGCGGCGTGCTGGCGCTTGCCGATGCCGGTGGCGGCTTCAACGCCCGGCTCGCCTGGGTCTATGTTGCTCTGCGTATTGGCCACAGCCTAATTCAGGCGACCAGCAACATCGTCAAATATCGCTTTGCTCTGTTCGCGCTCAGCACACTCGTGCTGATAATGCTGACTGCCCATGCCGGTTTCGCCCTTCTCCACGCCGGCTGACCATCGGGACGCACGCCCTCTTGCTTAGGCTTTCTTGACGAACTCGGCCCGCAGAACCAAGCCCTTGATGCCGCCAGTCTTGCAATCGATCTCGTCGGGATCGTCGGTCAGGCGTATGCACTTGACGATGGTCCCGCGCTTGAGCGTCGTCGAGGTACCCTTGACTTTAAGATCCTTTATCAATGTCACATTGTCGCCGTCGGCAAGCAGCGTGCCTTTGCTGTCGCGCGTTTCCATGGACTGTCCCAATCTTCAAAATCCTCCACTAGGCTTTGCGGAAACCAACGGCAATTGCCGTCAGACTGCTTGCGGCATCCAACGCCACCGCCGAGGCCCAACAGCGGGCGGCAGTGCCAATCCTTAGCAAGGCGCGCATATAGTCGGAAATATATACCCCCCGCCTGCCCGCAACCGCCCAGTCCAGTTTCGATGCCAAGACACCGGACTACAGCAGCATCGCCGATCTTGCTGACACGGCGCATTGCGGATGTTCTAGCGAACGAAGCGCGCCACCAATTCGACATGGGTGGACCAACGAAACTGGGCTACCGGCCACAGCGTTTCCAAGCGATAGCCACCTTTCACCAAAATCTCCGCATCCCGCGCAAATGTATTTGGATTGCACGATACGCCAACGACAATAGGCACCTTGGATTGCGCGAGCATCGCCGCCTGCGCCTGCGCCCCGGAGCGCGGCGGATCAAGGACGATGGCGTCGATTCCGGCCAGTTCGGCCGCCGTATAGGGCCGGCGGAACAGATCACGATGCGCCGTCACCACCCGGCGGCCAAACTGCCTGGCCGCTGCATCCAGCGCCATCACCGCCGGGCCGGCGGCGTCGGCGGCGAGTACCTGTGCCTGCATTGACATTGGTAAAGCAAAGGTCCCCAGCCCGCAGAACAGATCGGCCACACGCCGCGCCGGGCCGACGGCGGCGAGCACCGCCGCCACCAGCGCTGCTTCACCTTCACGTGTCGCCTGCAGGAACGGCGCCGGCGGCAGCATGACCGGCACCCCTCCCATAACCAGTTGCGGCGGGCGCGGCATGGCCACGGTTTCAACGCCATGCGCACCTTCGACAGACAGCCGCGCCAGGTCGTGCTTGGTGGCAAAATCGGTCAGCCGCTCGATCTGCGCCAGGCTGTCGGCGGCGATATTGGCAAGCAGCACATCGGTGCCGCTGTCGCTCGCCGTCAGGGTGATTCCCGCCGCCTGACCTTCGCCGAGCGCCGCCTTGAGCAGCGCCCGCAGCGGCGCGAGCAGCGCCTGCAACTCGGGCAACAGGATCTCGCAGTGTGCGATATCGACAATGCGATGGCTGGCCTCGGCGTTGAAGCCCAGCGTCAGCTTCCCCTGCTGCCGTACAGCACGCAGCGAGGCACGACGCCGGCTGTGTGACGGCGACACGGCGACCGGGTGGACGATGCCGGCGCCAATGCCTAACTGCGCCAGCGGCCGCACGATGCGATCGACGACAAAGGCTTCGTAATCGGTGGGGTTGACGTGCTGCAACTGACAGCCCCCACAATCGGGAACATGGCGGCACGGCGGCACGACATGCCCCGGCCCGGGGATTATGGTCCCAAGCTTGCCATCGAACATCACGCTGTCGCCGATGGTGGCACCGGCCACAAAACGGCCATCAGCGGTGACACCATCGCCACGGCCGGCGAGGCGAACAATGGTTTGCCGATCGCTCAAAGCGCTGCCAGTACAGCCGGAATCAGGGCGGGCAAATCATCGGCAATCAACCCGGGCCCGCCGCGCCGTCCGGCATCGCCATGCAGCCAGACCCCGGCGCGCGCCGCATCGAACAGGGCCAGACCCTGAGCAATCAATGCCGCAATGATTCCCGTCAACACATCACCCGACCCCGCCGTTGCCAGCCAGGGCGCGGCATGCAGGTTGATTCCAATGCGGCCATCGGGCGCCGCGATGATTGTCTCGGCGCCCTTGAGCACGATCACGCTCCCGCTTGCCGTCGCCGCGGCGCTGGCAGCGGCTACCCGGTCCGGTCCGATGTTGCCGAACAACCGTGTGAATTCGCCATCATGCGGCGTCAGTATGCGCGGCGCCTGAGCTTGCGCAAATTTCGTCGATGGCAGTGCCGCCAGCGCGCCGGCATCGATTACCAACGGCACGGTGCCAGAGAGCAGACGATACATCCAATCGCGACCACGCTGATCGGCCATTAGCCCCGGCCCGATGGCCACGACACCGATCCGCGGATCGCTGAGCATCGCTAACCCTTCGGCATCACTGCGGCGCATGATCGCGGCAACGATCTGGGTGCAACCGGGGCCAACCAGCGTTACCAGTCCTGCGCCTGACCGCAACGCTCCGAGCGCCGTCAGTTGCGCCGCCCCGCCATGTTCGGGCGCGCCTTCGATTACCAGCACCGCACCGCGGCGATATTTGTGGGTGTCACCGGGCAAGACCTCTCGCTCCGGTGCCGGCACCAAGCGGGCGCCGTTGTCGGGCAATTCCACCCCAATATCGGCGATGATAATACGTCCCGAAAGCACCCGCCCTGCCTGCTGCGCCTGGCCACGCTTCATGGCGCCAAAACAGACGGTAAGGTCGGCGGCCAGCGGCTGGCCGAGACAAGCGCCTGTCAACGCGTCAATTCCCGATGGAACATCGATAGCGATTACAGTCGCGCCGCAATATCTCATGCGGTCAAGCGCTGCCTGTACCCGCTCCGAAAGTGGCCGCTGCAAACCGGTGCCGAACAGCGCATCGATTATCAATGGCGCCGGTGCCGCCTGATCAAGCCCCTCTATCGCGCTGCCCCAGCGAGAAGCCATAATCGCCGCCGGATCGCCGCGCGCTGGAGCCGAAGCCGCCACCCGCACGCTCCGGCCGTGCGCCCGCAACAATGCCGCGACCGCATAGATCGGAAGAGCAC
>JBMOFG010000135.1:0-5861 GCA_049314415.1 Polymorphobacter sp. | reverse complement strand
AAACATCTAAGACATTAGTTAAAACACCTCTAGAAAGACCAGCAGGAGCGAACCCGCCCGTTTGCGCCACACCGGTACGGTTTGCCCGGCCTGATAGGCATCATGGATGATGGCGCGGATGGTTTCGATGAAGCCGCTTACCGTCCACAGCGTCACAATAATGCCGAAGGTGAGCAACCCCCCCGACGCCCGCGCGCCGATGACATCGGCAATCGGCTTGGCCACCAGCCCGGCGACATCGGGCGGCAGCGTGCGCAGGAATGCCGAAATGGCATGCATGCCATCCTCGGTGCGGCCCAGCGACCCGGCCACCGTCGCCAGTACGATGAAGAAGGGAAACAGCGTCAGCAGCGACAGATAGGCCAGATTGCCGGCATGGGTGAAGCCATCGGCCCAGACACCGACCACCGTATCGCGCGCCACCATCAGCCCGCGGCGGTTGCGCAACAACAGGCGGCGAAAGGCGGTCACCCCGGCGTCAGGCGCCCAGGTCGCGGCGTACGTCGCGGTCGTCGCTCCAGCCGGCGACAAAAGCCGCCAGCGCCGCATTATCGGCCGGCAGATCGACCAGCACGGTTACCAACTGGTCACCCCGGCTGCCATCGCTGCGGCTGAAGCCCCGGCCCTTCAACCGGAACACCTTGCCCGAACTGCTCCCCGGTGGCAGCGCCAGAGTCACGGCGCCTTCGACCGTGGGCATGCGGATCTTGGCGCCCGCCACCGCCTCGGCAAGCGTCACCGGCAGGTCGAGCCGCACATCGTCGCCATCGCGGCGCAGCGCCTTGTGGCGGCCGATCTCCAGCGTCACCATTGCGTCGCCGGGCCCGGCGGGGCCGGGTTCACCCTGTCCGGCCATGCGCACTTGCTGACCGGATTCGAGCCCCGCGGGCAGCTTGAGCTCGACAGTCTTGCCCGATCGCAGCGTCACCCGCTGCGGTTTCAGCGCGGCGGCATCCTCGAACGGTACGACCAACCGGTAGGCGACATCGCTGCCCTTTTGCGGCGGCGAACGGAAACCGCCGCCGGCAGCGCCGCCACCGCCAAAAGGGCTGCGTCCGCCGAAAAGTTCGGCAAACAGATCTTCGGGGCCACCACCGCCGAAATCGAAACCGGCATCCCCGGCTGCGGTGCGCCCGCTGCGGGCAAAGGGATCCTGCCCAGGCCGCGCACCGCCGCTGCGGAAACCGCCGCCAAAGGGTGATGTCGGGTTGCCGTCAGGGCCGATCTCGCCGCGATCAAACCGGGCCTTTTTGTCGGTGTCGGACAATAGCTCGTAGGCGGCGTTCGCCTCCTTAAAGGCTTCCAGCTTCTTGGGATTGTCGGCGTTGCGGTCGGGATGATTTTCCTTGGCCAGCTTGCGATAGGCCTTTTTGATGTCGGCCTCGCTGGCGGCGCGGGTAACGCCCAGTACCTGATAGGGATCGCGCATTGTCATCCTGTCGTGTCACACGCCGTTGCAGATGTGCAACAACCGGCCGCAGTGCAAGGGGGGCGAGCATAGCGCCAAGATTCTTCCATCGCCACTACCCCGCCGATGCGTCATAGCATGACGGCATGATCGTTCGTACCCTGATTGCCACTATTCTTCTCGGCAGCGCCGCTCCTGCCTGCGCATGGGGTGATTATGCCCATCGCCTGATTGCCGGCATTGCCACCGCCAACCTGTCTCCCGCCGTGCGTGCCGAAGTGCGCCGCATTCTGGCGCATGGCGCCGCAGTTGACACGCCGGCCTGCCCGATCGGCACCCTGTCCGACGCCTCGGTCTGGCCCGATTGCGTGCGGGGGCTTGGTGATCGTTTTGGCTTCAGCTCGGCCTGGCATTACCAGAACATCGATGTCTGCCAGCCGTTCGACGCCGCTGCCAAATGCCCCGAAGACAATTGCGTGACGGCGCAGATCCCGCGCCAGCTTGCCATCGCAGCCGATCGTAAGGCCGCCCCGGCGGCCCGCGCAGAGGCGCTGGCATTCGTGGTGCATTTCGTCGGCGACATGCACCAGCCGCTTCACATCGGCGAAAAACATGATCGTGGCGGCAATGATGTTGTCGCCGCCTATGGCGCCAAAGCCCCGGCGCGCATGAACCTGCACCGTATCTGGGATTCCGAGCTTGCCGAACGCGCGCTGACCGAGCCGCCGGCGGTCACCCCCTGGGCAGCCGGTCCCCGCCAGCGCGGCAGGCTGAGCGCTGGCGGCCTCGCTGACTGGGCGCGCGAAAGCTGGGAACTGTCGCGCACCATCGTCTATCCCGCGCTCAAGGATTATCCCGATACCTGCCCGGCGGGTTCGAAAATCCGCGCCCGGATCGACGAGGATTATATCAGCGCCGCGACGCCGGCGCTGCGTCTGCAGGTCGAACGCGCCGGCGTGCGCCTCGCCATGCTGTTGAATGGCGCGCTCGGGCGTTAAGCGCAGCAGCAGAAGAGAGACCCCGCATGCGCCTTGATGACGAAGAAGGAAGCAGCAACATCGAGGACCGGCGTGGTCAGAGCGGCGGCCTCGGCTTTGGTGGCCGCGGCATGAGCCTTGGCACCTTTGCGATCGTCGCGGTGATAGCGCTGGCTTTCGGCATCAACCCGATGACGATCCTTGGCGGCGGCCCGTTGGCCCCGTCGAATCAGCAGATCGGCCAGCCGCAACAGCCCGCCGATCCGGCACGTCCGGCCTCCGAGGCCGACTCTTTTGTTGCCAAGGTGCTGCGCACGACCGAGCGCAGTTGGGAAACCATCTTCGCCAACGAGATCAGCCAGCCTTATCAGCCGCCGCGCCTCGTGCTGTTCGCCGGCAATGTCCAATCGGGCTGCGGCGCAGCGCAATCGGCGATGGGGCCATTTTATTGCCCGGCCGACAGCAAGATCTATCTCGACCAGAGCTTCTTCGACGAATTGTCGCGCCGCTTCGGCGCGCCGGGTGATTTTGCCGCCGCCTATGTCATCGCCCATGAAGTTGGCCATCATGTTCAGAACCTGCTCGGCATTTCGGGCGAGGCGCAGGCAGCGCAGCAGCGCGCGTCTGAAACCCGCGCCAATGCCATTTCGGTGCAGGTTGAGCTGCAGGCGGATTGCCTTGCCGGGGTCTGGGCCAAGGACAATGCCAGGCGCCTCGAACCCGGCGATGTCGCGGAAGCAATGCGCGCCGCTGCCGCGATCGGTGATGACACGCTGCAAAGGGCGGCGCAGGGCGTGGTTGTCCCCGAAAGCTTCACCCATGGTTCGAGCGCGCAGCGCACGAAATGGTTCATGCGCGGCATGACCTTGGGAACGGTCGCTGGCTGCGATACATTTTCAGCGGGCGCGCCTTGAAAGCGGCGGTCGCTTTTGGCGTCCGGAAAAGGGCTCGCTATGCGTCGTCCAGCGCGGCGCGGGCGCTTTCCCAGCCGCCACGGCCGTCATAGGGTATAATAACCGGGGTGATGCTGTCCACGCCCTCGAGTGCGCGCCAGTTTACGCTATAGCCATCGGGGTGCGAGCGCGGGATGTAGAAACTCTTGATGCCGCAGGTGGTGCAAAACAGATGCCGGGCCGTGCCGGTACCGAAGCGATACGCCGCCAGCGAAGCGGCGCCGCGCAACAATTCGAAATCCGCGGCATGGGTGATCAGGTGCAGAAATGCGGTTTTCGCGCAGATCGAACAATTGCAGTCGAGCAACTGGGGCGATGCGGCAAAGCGCACGGCAAAGCGTACGGCGCCGCAGTGACAGCCGCCTTCGGCGCTGACGGCAAGATCGCTTGCGACGGCATGAGGAGCGGTTTTCGTCATGCCGCCATGTCACCCGAAAGCCGACGCGGGGCAAGATGTCTCGAGAGCCGGCTGGTCGCGCGACGATAAAGGCTCGTCAGCCCGGTTTCGATCGGCCTGTGGTCGATGAGGCTTATTGGCGGTGGTTTCACCGGTTAGGATTGATGTCTTCCCGCAGGCTCGGGGCCTTTGCTGCCTTATGCACCTTCGCGGGCGTTCAGCCCGCCTGCCCCGGTCGTTTGACGCGCAGTGTCGGGGAAGCCGCTGCCGGATCTTCGGGCCAGGGGTGGCGTGGGTAACGGCCGCGCAGGTCGCGCCGCACATCGGCCCAACTGCCGGCCCAGAAACGCGGCAGGTCGCGGGTGACCTGAATCGGCCGTCCGGCGGGCGACGTCAGCCGCAGCGTCAGCGGTATACGTCCGGCGGCCAGCATCGGCTGCGCTGCCAGCCCGAACACTGCCTGGACACGCACTTCGACCGCGGGGCCACCGTCTGCGGCATAATCGATCCTGTGGCGGCTGCCTGCCGGCGTGTCGAAATGCGGCGGCGCAAAGCTGTCGAAATCGCGCTGTGCGGTCCAGTCGATCAGCCCGGATAGCGCCTGGGCCAGCGCGCCGTCGCTCACGTCCGACAGGCGACGGCATCCCGCCAGGATCGGAGCGAGCCAGTCATCGAGGCAGGTGAGCAAGCCGGTATCGGACATGTCGGGCAGTGCGGTCATACCTGCGCTGCGGGCAAAGCCGATGCGGGCCCGCAGCGCCGTGGCAGCATCGCCCCATGGCAGCAGCGCAAGGCCATGCCGGCGCATACCAGCAAGCAGCGCCGCGCTGACCAGCGCCGGGTCGGGTCGGTCGGTCGGTATCCGCGCCAGCGTGATCGCGCCGAGGCGGCGCTGGGTTTCGGCGGCGACGCTGCCGGTTGCGGCATCGAAGCCGAAGACGACAAGGCTTTCGATCCGGTTCTTGCACAATCGTTCGGCCGCCGCCGGATCGAGCGCGGCGCCGAGCAGCAGCCGCGCGCCGGCGGCGGCTCCGCTGGCATCCCCAACGACCAGCCAGGTAGCGTTGGCCAGGCTGTCGTCAGGTGGTACGGTGACGGCGCGACCATTGGCCATCAGATAGGGCGCGCCGGGACCGCCGCGTCGGCGCGCGATGCGATCGGGAAAGGCCAACGCCAGTACTTCGGCGGCAGCATAGTCGGGCAGGGTGCGCAATGCGCCGCCGCCGCCCGCCGCGCGGGCCCAGCGTTCGGCCAGTTGCCGTGCGGCTTCGGCGCGCGGCGAACGGTCGCGCGCCCACAGCCGCAGCCGGTCGTCGAGATCGCAGCTGCGCCCGCCCAGCCCGCGTTCCGACAACAGTACGGCGATCCGCGCCGCCAGCAGCGCGAGGCCCCGGGCGGCAGCGGCGATCAGCATATGGCCGAGTTCAGGCGGCACCGGCAGGGCAGCGACGGCTTCGCCATGCGGCGTTGGTCGGCCATCGGCCGCAAGAATGCCCGTTGCCTCGAGCCGCGCCCGCGCATCGGCGAGCGCCGGCACCGGGGGCGGATCGCGCCATTTAAGCTGCAACGGATCGGTTACCCCCCAGCGCGCGCATTCGAGCAACAGCCCGGCGAGATCGCTTTCAAGGATTTCGGGCGGATCGAAACGCGGTCGCCCGGCGGTTTCGCTTGCCTCCCACAGCCGGATCGCCACGCCCGGTGCGGTTCGTCCGGCCCGCCCC
Organism: Polymorphobacter sp.; assembly: GCA_049314415.1. GTDB lineage: Bacteria > Pseudomonadota > Alphaproteobacteria > Sphingomonadales > Sphingomonadaceae > Sandarakinorhabdus. The sequence goes on along the minus strand of JBMOFG010000135.1, from coordinate 405 downwards.
GCGCGCTGGGTGACCGCCGCCTGGCTGGCGCGTTCGGTGACCAGCCGCGACAGGCCGACCGCGCGGTCAAGCCGGGGCCGCCGCGCCAGCCCCGAATCGATGATGACACGCACACCGTCGATTGTGATCGAGGTTTCGGCGATCGACGTCGCCAGCACGACTTTGCGACGGCCGGCCGGGGCGGGGCGGATCGCGGCGCGTTGGTCGCCCGCATCGCGCGCACCGTACAAGCGGTAGAGATCGACATCGCCGGGCAGGCGGTCGGCAAGCCGTTCGGCGGTGCGCTCGATCTCGGCAGCGCCGGGCAGGAAGGCGAGGATCGAACCCGGTTCGCTCATCAGCGCAGCACGGATGGCGGCGGCGACACTATCTTCGACCCGCTGGCTGCTGTCGCGGCCGATGTGG
>JBMOFG010000134.1:0-5866 GCA_049314415.1 Polymorphobacter sp. | reverse complement strand
TCAGTTGGTAGAGCATCTCGTTTACACCGAGAGGGTCGGCGGTTCGAGCCCGTCAGCGCCCACCACCCCCTGGCCGGGCTGCCCGCCATCGCTGGCATGATCCTGGGCATTACCGTCAACATGACCGCCAACAGTCTCGTTGGCGGTGCCACTGCGCCGCTGTGGTTGCGCCCGAAGCCGCGCCCGAAGCCGCCGCCACATCACTGTTGCTGCAACGCAACAGGACGTTCCTATCGACTATTGTCACGGCATCCTCACCTGACTGTCATGGAACTGTCATAATTGGCCAGCAAAGGACGCTCATTGATTCGGCGGCACGGCGCGACTCAGTCGGCGTGTGTCGGATTTGCGTTACTCGTCGCCATCATCACAACGGCCAACAGGGGTCCTCCACCATGCGTAATCTTCGTATCGGCTGCGCCATCGCGGCGCTCATCGCGCCTGTCGCCGCGCTTCACGCCCAGGAAACCTCGGCCTCGATCCGCGGCCAGGTGGCCACCGACGCCGGTGCTGGCGTTGCCAATGCAACCGTCGTGATCCTTCACACGCCGTCGGGAACGCGTATCACCCAGACGACCGATGCCAATGGCAACTTTAACGCCACGGGCCTTCGCCTCGGCGGCCCCTACAGCGTCACAGTTACGGCAAACGGCTATGATGCCGCTTCGGAAACCCTCGACAGCCTGCAGGCCGGATCGCCGCAGCGCATCGGCGTTGTCCTGGCCGCCGCCGGGCAGACCATCGTCGTCACCGCCGGCCGCCAGAAGTCCGCGATCACGATCGCATCCGGTCCGGCCACGGTGCTGACGGCCAAGGACATTGCCGGTGTCTCGACCGTCAACCGCGACATCCGCAACCTCGCGGCGCGCGATCCGCTCGTCTCACTTGATCCGACGAACGGTGGCGCCATCTCGATCGCCGGGCAGAACAACCGCTTCAACCGTATCAGCGTCGACGGTATCCAGTTCGGCGACCCGTTTGGCCTCGAAGCCGGCGGCCTTGCGTCGTCGCGCGGCCCGGTGCCGCTCGATGCCATTGGCGAATTCTCGGTTGAATCGGTTCCTGCCGACATCCAGCAGGGCGGTTTCCAAGGCGGCGCGATCAACACCCAGCTTAAGTCGGGCACCAACCAGTTTCATGGTACGGCCTTCTTCACCTACACCTCGGATGCCCTGGCCGGCGACAAGACGCGCGGCCAGACATTCGTCCGTGATTTCAACTCGAAGAATTTCGGTGTCCAGCTGACCGGCCCGATTATCAAGGACAAGCTGTTCTTCGCTGTCACCTGGGAGCGCCTGCGCGACCAGACTCCGGCAATTATCGACGTGCCCGCCACCGCCGTCACCCAGGCGCAGATCGACCAGATCACGTCGATCTCCAACTCGGTCTACAAATATGATCCGCTGAGCGTGGCCAGAAATGTCGCCGAAAACGACGACAAGGTTGTCGCCAAGATCGATTGGAACATCGCCGACGGTCACCGTGCCGCCTTCACCTATGTTTACAACAAGGGCAACATTCTCGCGGGCCAGCTGACCGGCCAGGCCAACGCCACCAACCCGACCCTGGCACTGCAGTCGAATAATTACGACCAGGGCTCGGTCAATCATTATGGCGTCTTCCAGCTGAACGATCAGTGGAGCGACAGCTTCTCGACCCAGCTGCGTGTCAACTATAATGATTATGTTCGTCTCCAAGTGCCTTACAATGGCACCGAATTTGGCCAGTTCCAGGTCTGCCTCGAACCGACCGCCAGCGCGACGACGACGCCGCTGGTCTGCCAGGCCGGCACCGGCCGCATCCAGTTCGGCCCGGACGTGTCGCGTCAGGCCAATGAACTGTCAGCCAAGACGCTGGGCGTTGAGTTTCAGGCGCAGCTGAAGATGAACGACCACACGGTCAAGCTCATCGCTGAACGTCGCGGTCAGGATTTCAACAATCTGTTCGCTCAGCGCGTTTCGGGTGCCTTCTACTTCGATTCGGTTGCTGATCTGCAGGCACAGCGCGCCAACCAGCTTGATTATGCCTTTCCGCTTAAGGGCAGCATCGACACCGTCCGTGCGCTGTTCTCGACCAACAACTATACCTTTGGTCTGCAGGATGTGTGGGACGTTACCGATGCCGTGACGGTGTCGGCCGGGTTCCGCTGGGACTTGTATCAGGCCCCAGAACAGCCAGCTTTCAACCCCGATTTCCTCGCGCGCACCGGCTTTGCCAATACCGCGACGCTCAACGGCCGTCAGATTCTCCAGCCGCGCTTTTCGGCTAACTGGAAGGCCAGTGATCGCCTGCAGCTGCGCGCCGCAGCCGGCCTTTATGCTGGTGGCAACCCGAACGTTTGGATTTCGAACAATTATTCAAACCCGGGCCCGACGTTGGGTCGTGTCCAGGTCAACCGCAACGCCAATGGCACGTTCACCATCAACGGCGTGACGGTCGATGCTGCCACCGCCAACACGATCGGTGCGGCAACGCTCAATGGCGTCACCGGCGGCACCGGCATCCCGACGTCGCTTGACGCATTGATCGCCAGCACGGGCTCGGCGGTTGCACCGACCAATGAACTTGATCCCAATTTCAAGATCCCTTCGCAGTGGAAGGTGTCGGGTTCTGCCGATTACGCCGCCAACTTTGGCCCGCTGGGCGATGACTGGAACCTTGGCCTCGACGTGCAATGGTCGCGCGTCAAAAACGCTTTGACCTGGGTCGACCTGCGCTCCATCGCCAATACGGCTGCTGGCACGACGCTCACCCCCGATGGCCGCATCCGCTATCAGGCCTTCAACGCCGCTGCCGGCACCAACACCGACATGCTGCTGACCAACACCAACCAGGGTTACAGCTGGAACATTGTCGGCAAGTTCAACAAGCGTTGGGACAATGGCGTCAGCATCGGTGGTTCGTACACGTGGCAGCGTGCCAAGGATGTCAGCTCGGGCACCTCGTCGGTGGCATTCTCGAACTACGTCAACGCCGCTGCTGGTATCGACCCCAACAACGCCGGATACGGTACCGCCAACTATCAGGTCGATAACGCCTATCGCCTGAAATTCGGTTACGAACATGCCTTTTTTGGTGACAACCAGACCCGCATCGAATTCTTCTATAACAGCCGTGCGGGCCAGCGTTTCAGCTATACCTTTGCCGATATTACGGCGAACCGGTCGGCGGTGTTTGGCGTCACCGGCACCAACAATCGTTATCTGATCTATGTGCCCGATGTTGCCTCGGCGACGTCGGATCCGCTGGTGCAATATGCGACCGGTTTCGATTTCGCCGGCTTCCAGAGCTTCATCCAGGGCAGCGACCTGAAGAAATTCCAGGGCAAGATTGCGCCGAAGAATCTGGGCCGCAGCCCGCGCTTCAACAAGCTCGATCTGCATATCAGCCAGGAACTGCCGTTCGTCTTCGGTGGCAAGCTTGAAGCCTTTGCCGATGTCGAAAACCTGCTCAACCTGATCAACAGCGATTGGGGCTCGCTCCGCCAGGTGGCGTTCCCCTATTACGGCACGCTGGTGAACGTTTCGTGCGTGGCGACGGCAGGCTCGACCGGGGCGGTCAACACGCTGCCGACCCAGGCGTGCGCGCAGTATCGCTATGCGAACCGGTCGGGGACGGCTTTTGCGGCGCCGCAGACGGCCTTGTTCCAGAACCCGTCGTTGTGGCAGATCCGCGTCGGCGCGCGGGTTAAGTTCTAGTCGCAGTGCCGCGCGCGGCTAACGCAAAGCGTTAGCCGCCGACAGGCGCAAGACCGGACGGCGAGCGAAAAAGGGCGCCCCAACGGGCGCCCTTTTTTGACTCGTCCGACGGCGCGGCTTGCCGCGCTGCTACTTCTTTCTGCCTTCCACAAATCAGCGGACTCGGCAGCTTGCTGCCGGCCGCAGGGCGGGGGCCGTGTGCGGCCACGGGCGTTACCCCTCTCCCGGCTCGCTGCGCGAGTCCGACCTCTCCCGCTCTGCTTGCGCCTTCGCGCAAGCGCTCAGGAAGGGGGAGAGGTGAAGTAAGGGGAGCAAGAGCATGGGCAAAGCCCATGCTGACGTCAGACGGGTTCGGTTGGCGAAGGGCCAACCGCCCCGCTGGCCGACCTCGCGCGAGTCCGCATGCAAGCTGCGCTTGCTTGCGACCGCGCTTCAGTCCACTGGAACCCCAGGCCGCGACAATGACGTCCGAATGACAAACGACGTCTTCACACTCTCGACATTGGGTGCCGGCGTCAGCGCACTCGTCAAGAACCGCTGAAACTCCTGCAGGTCATGCGCCACAACCTTGAGCATGAAGTCGATCTCGCCGTTGAGCATATGGCATTCGCGCACCTGCGGCAGCGTCGCGACATGGTCTTCAAAGGCCTTGAGATCGGCCTCGGCCTGGCTTTTCAGCGACACCATGGCGAAGATGGTGATCCCATAGCCGAGCGCCTGATGGTCGAGATCGGCGTGATAGCCCCGAATCGTACCATTTTCTTCAAGTGCGCGGACGCGGCGCAGGCACGGAGGCGCCGTCAATCCGGCGCGTTCGGCGAGCTCGACATTGGTGATGCGGCCTTTGGCCTGGAGATGGCGGAGGATGACGCGGTCGATTTCGTCGATCGGCAGCCGTGATCGATGCATTCGGCGACACTCCATTTCGCAATCAGTCCAATTACAATAACAATATTGCGGTAACTTGCAAGATGTCGCATCGGTTGCTGCGCATTGCCATAAGGGCGGTTGGGGGTGCAAAAGCCTGTCGCAATCGCTAACTGAGCCGCTGATTCTCAAGGAGCCGCCCCTCGTGTCCGAACCCCGCTCGACCCAGGTCCTTATCATCGGGTCCGGCCCGGCCGGCTATACTGCCGCTGTCTATGCCGCGCGCGCAGCGCTTGACCCTGTATTGATCGAAGGGCTGCAACCCGGTGGCCAGCTGACCATTACCACCGAAGTCGAGAATTGGCCGGGAGACGTCACGGTGCAGGGCCCCGATCTGATGGTGCGCATGGCTGAACAGGCCCGTCACGTCGGTGCCGAGATCGTCAGCGACATCGTCACCCATGTCGATACAGCCCGACGCCCCTTTGTTGTCACCTGCGATTCGGGGGCGGTCTGGCACGCCGAAACGCTGATCATCTGCACCGGCGCCCAGGCGCGCTGGCTGGGGATCGCCGGTGAGACCAAATTCCGAGGCTTCGGCGTATCGGCGTGCGCGACCTGCGATGGCTTCTTCTTCCGCAACAAGGTTGTCACGGTCGTCGGCGGCGGCAACACGGCGGTGGAGGAGGCAATGTTCCTGACCAATTTTGCCTCAAGGGTGCATCTTGTGCATCGCCGTGGCGATTTGCGCGCCGACAAGACCAACCAGGCGCGCCTGTTCGCCAACCCCAAGGTCGAGATGCACTGGAATGCCGAGATCGCCGATGTCGCCGGCACCGAGGCGCCGTTGACGGTGACCGGCGTGGTCCTGCGCGATACGGAGACCGGCGAAACCCGGCCTTTGGCCTGCGACGGGTTGTTCATCGCTATCGGCCATGTTCCGGCGACGCAGCTGTTCGAGGGCACGCTGGCAATGGACGACGAAGGCTATCTGCTGACCGCGCCCGATTCGACCGCGACGTCGGTGCCGGGTATTTTCGCGGCGGGCGATGTGAAGGACAAATTGTATCGCCAGGCGGTGACGGCGGCCGGCATGGGCTGCATGGCGGCGCTGGAGGCGGAACGGTTTATCGCGCACAGATAATGTTCTTCTTCCCGTCCGGAACCGGCGGGGAGAATTAAGGGGAGGCGCGCCTGAGATGAACCTCGACTGGGAAAAGTTGCGCCTGTTCGAACTTGTCGCCGAAGCCGGCAGCTTTACCGAAGCGGCGCGGCGGCTGCACATGAGCCAGCCGGCGCTG
>JBMOFG010000133.1:0-5994 GCA_049314415.1 Polymorphobacter sp. | reverse complement strand
GCTGGAGGAGGTCATCGAGGCCGATCTCATCGTCCATGTCCGCGATATCTCGCACCCCGACAGCGATGCCCAGGCGCAGGATGTCGCCGGCGTCCTTGCCGGGCTTGGCTTGTCCGACGAAGTCAAGCGTGTGCCCTTGCTAACCGTCTACAACAAGATCGACGCGCTCGGCGCCGCGGAACGCGAAGCGCTGGCCGGCCGCGCCGGCAAAGATGCTGTGCTCGTCTCGGCGCTCACCGGCGAAGGCCTTGAGGCGTTGCGCGAACAGATGGCGATCATGTTGCGCGCCGGCACCCATGTCCATGACATCAGGCTCGCCTCGAGCGATGGCCGCCGCCTCGCCTGGCTCCACGAACATGGCGAAGTCATCGGCCGCAGCGATGATGAGGCCGGCGTCGCGCTGCAAGTCCGCCTCAGCGATGCCGACCGGGCGCGTTTCGCGACGATATGAGGAGCAGGGCGCTGGCCGTCGTGCTGGCGCCGGCCTTACAGGCAGCGTCGTTGCACCAGACAAGCCATCGAATATGCAATGCCAAGACCGAATGGTCAGCCGCTCTTGCGCGAAAATGTCATCCCGAAAAAAGGCCTGTCCTACACGGTCGAATTATGCGAATATGAAGGGTATTACGGGTCGCCTGCGCTATTGTTTTCAACGCGGTATAAGCCATTTCCCAGCCCGGAACCGGAAACTCAAAAAACTGCATCCGGCGTGACTATCGTGACTTTCTTAACGGATGGCAGTGCAATCCATCCTGTCGCATTTCAGCATTGCCGCGGCCGACCGGGAATGCTCAAAGGGCGGCACAAACTCTGGAGATCAGACCAATGCCCGAAGCCTATATCATCGACGCCGTCAGAACGCCGCGCGGCGTCGGCAAGCCGGGGAAGGGGGCGCTGTCGCATCTCCATCCGCAGCATCTTGCTGCCACCGTGCTCAAGGCACTCAAGGACCGCAACAACCTCGATACCGCCACGGTTGATGACATCATTTGGTCGACATCGACACAAAAGGGCAAGCAGGGCGGTGACCTTGGCCGCATGGCGGCGCTCGATGCCGGTTATGATATCAAGGCAAGCGGCATGACGCTCGATCGCTTCTGCGGCGGCGGCATCACCTCGGTCAATCTCGCTGCTGCGCAGGTCATGTCGGGCATGGAAGATTGTGTCATCGCCGGCGGCACCGAGATGATGAGCTATACCCAGACCATCGGCGCCGAAGAATATGCCGCCGGAATCAAGCCGATGGGCATGGGATCGGGCAATGCCCATCTCCAGAAGATCCATCCGCAATCACACCAGGGGGTTTGCGGCGATGCGATCGCCGCGATGGAGGGCATCAGCCGCCAGGCTGTCGATGCGCTCGGCCTCGAAAGCCAGCGTCGCGCCGCCGTCGCCATCCAGGAAGGGCGATTCTCAAAGAGCGTCGTGCCGGTTTACAATGAGGACGGCAGCGTCGCGCTCGACCGGGAAGAATTTCCGCGGCCCGACACCACCGCCGAAGGGCTCGCCGGGTTGAAGGCCTCGTTCGATGTCATCGCCGATGTGTCGATCCAGCCCGATGGCCAGACCTTCCGTCAGTCGATCACCGCCAAATACCCCGATCTGGCATTTTCGGGTGTCCACCACGCCGGCAATTCGTCGGGCGTCGTCGATGGCGCCGCCGCGATCTTGCTGGCCTCGCCGGCCTATGCCGCAAAGCATGGGTTGAAACCCAGGGCACGCATCGTCGCCACCGCCAACATGGGTGATTGCCCGACGCTGATGCTCAACGCGCCGGTGCCCGCCGCCCGCAAGGTGCTGGAAAAGGCCGGGTTGACGGTCGACGACATCGACCTGTGGGAGATCAACGAAGCCTTTGCCGTGGTTGCGGAAAAATTCATCCGTGATCTCAAGCTCGATCGTGACAAGGTGAATGTGAACGGCGGCGCGATCGCGCTCGGTCACCCGATCGGCGCGACGGGGTCGATCCTGATCGGCACGGTGCTCGACGAGCTCGAACGCCGCGGGCTGAAGCGCGGACTGGTGACGATGTGCGCCGCCGGCGGAATGGCACCGGCGATCATCATCGAACGGCTGTAATCGCAACCGCCGGCACCGGAGATCAGGCTGGTGCCGGCAGTTTCAGGACTGACGCTCGGCCGCTTTGACGCGGTTCCAGAGCGCATCCTGCTCAGCAAGTGTAAGTTGCGGAAAGCCGCGGCCAGCAAGGGCTTCCATGGCGCGGAAGCGGCGCTCGAATTTGGCATTGCCGGCTCGCAGCGCCGTTTCGGCATCGATGTCATGGTGGCGCAGCAGGTTGACGACGACGAACAACAGGTCGCCGGCTTCCTCGGCGCGGTGGTCGTCGCTGGTCGCGGTGTCGAACTCGGCCAGTTCTTCTTCGACCTTGGCGCGGACACTGGCAATATCGGGCCAGTCGAACCCCACCCGGGCAGCACGCGCCTGTAATTTTTCAGCACGCATCAAGGCGGGCAGGGCATGCGCCACCCCGTCCAGCGCCGAAATCGACGCATCGCTGGCGCTGCCCGTGACGCGTTCAGCGGCCTTGATCGCTTCCCATTCCAGCTTCTGGGCAGCGGCATCCGCAGCCGCCGTGCCTTCACCGAAGATATGCGGATGCCGACGCTCCATCTTTTCGCATACAGATTCGACAACATCGGCCAGGCTGAAATAGCCAGCCTCCGTTGCCATCTGGCTATGAAACACGACCTGGAACAACAGGTCGCCGAGTTCCTTTTTTAAATCGGGCCAGTCTTTGTCAGCAATTGCTTCCGCCACCTCATAGGCTTCCTCGATCGTGTAAGGCGCTATCGAATCGAAGTTTTGCGCAAGATCCCATGGGCAGCCGCCGACCGGTTCGCGCAACCTGGCCATAATAACGGCGAGACGTGTCAGTGAGATAATTTCTGTCATCATGTCGCTTTGCCGTAAGCGCGGAACAGAGTCATCCCCCAGACATTATGCTATATTGATAATATATATTATGTTAAATGAAATGACGGAAACCAGTTTACAGAGGCCACGGACTCGTTGCCCGAAGCCTCGATAGAAAACGTCATAGCCTGAACCCTAGACTGAAAAGCCAACAATCTCAGGCAGCAAACTGGTTCATCGTGTTGTGAGCGCCGCCGGCCTTCAACGCGGCATCGCCGGCGAAATACACTTTGTGGTCATCGCCGATATCCGAGCCCGACATGTTCTGATGCTTCACACAGGCTATGCCTTCGCGGATTTCCTTACGCTGCACGCCCTTTACATAGCCGAGCATGCCCTGATCGCCGAAATATTCCTTGGCGAGGTTGTCGGTCGACAGTGCCGCGGTGTGATAGGTCGGTAGCGTGATGAGGTGGTGGAAGATGCCGGCACGCTTAGCGGCATCGCGCTGGAAGGTGCGGATACGTTCATCGGCTTCGTTGCCAAGGTCGGTGCCGTCATAATCGACGCTCATCAAACGAGCGCGGTCGTAGGCGCTGACGTCCTTGCCGATTGCAACCATGCTGTCATAAACTTGTTGACGGAAGTTCAACGTCCAGTTGAAGCTCGGCGAGTTGTTATAGACGAGCTTGGCATTAGGAATGACTTCCCGGATGCGGTCGACCATCCCGGCGATCTGCTCGATATGGGGCTTTTCGGTTTCGATCCAGAGGAGATCGGCACCGTTCTGCAAGCTCGTGATGCAATCGAGCACACAGCGGTCTTCCCCTGAACCGGCGCGGAACTGGAACAGGTTCGACCGCAGGCGCTTGGGGCGCAGCAGCTTGCCATCACGGTTGAGGATGACATCCCCGTTACGCGCGGTAGTGGGATCGATCTCCTCGCAATCGAGGAAGCTATTGTACTGATCACCGATATCGCCCGGCTCTTTAGAAACGGCGATCTGCTTAGTGAGGCCGGCACCCAGCGAATCGGTGCGGGTGACGATGATACCATCCTCGACGCCCAGTTCGAGAAAGGCGTAGCGGCAGGCACGGACCTTGGCGAGGAAGTCCTCATGCGGTACCGTGACCTTGCCGTCCTGGTGTCCGCACTGCTTTTCGTCCGAGACCTGATTCTCGATCTGCAGCGCGCAAGCACCGGCTTCAATCATTTTCTTGGCGAGGAGATAGGTCGCCTCGGCGTTGCCGAAGCCGGCGTCGATGTCGGCGATGATCGGCACGACGTGGGTCTGATAACCATCGATGGCGGCCAACAACTGCTTGGCCTTAATCTGGTCGCCGGCGGCGCGCGCGGCATCGAGATCGCGGAACATCATGCCCAGTTCGCGAGCATCGGCCTGGCGCAGGAAGGTGTAAAGTTCTTCGATCAGCGCCGGGACGCTGGTCTTTTCGTGCATCGACTGATCGGGCAGCGGCCCAAACTCGCTCCGCAGCGCAGCAACCATCCAACCCGAAAGATAAAGGTAACGGCGATCGGTAGAGCCGAAATGCTTTTTGATCGAAATCATCTTCTGTTGGCCGATGAAGCCATGCCAGCAACCCAGCGACTGAGTGTAATTCGCCGCATCGGCATCATAAGCCGCCATATCGCGGCGCATAATGGCAGCGGTGTAGTTGGCAATTTCAAGACCCGACTGGAAACGGTTCTGCAATCGCATCCGTGCGACCGATTCGGCGCTTATGCCATCCCAGGTGCCATTCTTCTGGCCGATCAGCGCGCTAACGCCCTGCACATGATCTTGGTACGACATGCTTTTATCCTTCGTGACAATGACATTGCCGGCACCGTTAGACCGCGCAGCCCGTCACGAGGAGTCGTGATCAAGTTCAGTTGTAAGACTTTACAAAGTTTCGTTGTAATGATGTAAGGACTACACAAATCTAGCGAGTCGAGCATGTCGAACGAACGCCCCGTCTATATCGGTCCACGCCTGCGCCGGTTGCGCCGTGACCTCGGCATCACCCAAGCCAATATGGCGAGTGATCTCGATATCTCGCCGTCTTATGTCGCACTGATAGAACGCAATCAGCGTCCCCTCACCGCTGACATGCTGCTGCGCCTGGCGCGGACATATAAGATTGACATGGCCGATCTTGCCAGCGGTGACGCCAATGAGCAATCGGCCCGCCTTACGGCTGTGCTGCGTGATACGATGTTTACCGATATCGATATCCCGGCTCTGGAAGTTTCCGACATCGTCACCGGCTTTCCCGGCCTGACTGAGGCGTTTCTGCGCCTTCACGCCGCTTATCGAGAGGAGCATCTGGCTCTGGCGGATCGCGGCGCCGAAGCCCGGAGTGGCGGCGTTGATGCATCGGATCCCGTCGCCGAGGCGCGGCGCTTTCTCGCGGCCCGACGCAACAATTTCCCGGCTTTAGATGACGCGGCCGAACGGCTTGCCGGCGTTGTGCGCGACGGCGGCGGGCTTGCGGCGCACCTCAAGTCCCGTCACAAGCTGCGCGTCAGGCGATTGCCTCCCGAAGTGATGGGCGGTGCGATGCGACGGTTCGATCGGCACCGCGATGAAGTGCTGCTCGACGATACCCTCGATGCGGCGAGCCAGACATTTCAACTCGCATTACAACTGGCATATCTAGAGCTGCGCCCGGAAAGCGAAGCGGCGCTCGGCGACGGCGCCTTCACGACGGAAAGCGGGCGGCGGCTGACCCAGAAGGCATAGGCCAGCTATGCCGCCGCTGCAGTGCTGATGCCCTATTCGACATTCGCGCGGGCGGTTGAGGCGCGACGTTATGATGTCGAGAAACTGGCTCGGCAGTTCGGGACCAGCTTCGAACAGACGGCGCATCGCCTTACAACGCTGCAAAAACCGGGAGATGAACGTGTTCCGTTCTTCTTCATCCGTGTTGATCCGGCCGGCAATGTTTCAAAACGCCTCGATGGCGCCGGCTTTCCCTTCGCCAGACACGGCGGCGCCTGTCCGTTGTGGACCGTCCACCAGGCATTTCGTCGGCCGCGCGAAATCATCACGCAATGGCTCGAGTTGCCCGATGGCCAGCGCTTCTTCGCCGACCCAGCCTCCACCCAGGGACTCGATGA
>JBMOFG010000132.1:0-5995 GCA_049314415.1 Polymorphobacter sp. | reverse complement strand
TCTATGTCGGCGATTTCGATCTCCACCTTGCGAGCGCGGTCGACAACGCGGCCGATGCGCGCCGCCAGCACAGAAAGGATGCTGCCGATCCCGGTAAGCAGGAAGACCGGCGCCACCGCCAGCTGGATGTTGGCGGCGACGGACTGTACAGGCAGGAGAATGGGCATAGGCGATTTATGCGGGATTTGCGCCCGCGTCGCAATGACATTAGCCTTGCGATCGTGACGAAAGCTTCATCACCCGACCATGGCAGGTCGATGGTGGTCGCCTTTTACAACGAGGCGGATCTCATGCCCGCGACGCTCATCTCGCTGGTGGCGCAGACGTTTCGGCCATGGTTACACACGGGCAAGCGCGCATTGCAGAATCGTGATTGTCATGTAATCGAAACATTCCCGGTCTAGCGGGTCAATGCCCATGAAGGGCACGGGGTTTGGCAGCGCATGGCCGGAATATTGGTGCAGGCCGAAAGTGACCCTTCGGGATCAGGCTTGGCATCGGCTGAAACAGGGCCTGCCTCTGGCCAGCCCGACCTCGGACGAGGAGCGGGCCGCGCCACCATAATCCTGTTTGTCACCTTGTTGATCGGCGGACTGGTGTTCGGCGGCTTCAGCCTGACGCAGGATATTGCGGGCAGCCAAGTGCCGGTCATCGCGACGACGGCGGTGGTGCTGCTGGGGCTGGCATTGTTTACCGCGCTGGCCTTTGAATTCGTCAACGGTTTTCACGATACCGCCAATGCGGTCGCCACCGTCATCTATACCCATGCCATGTCGCCGCTGATCGCCGTGCTGTGGTCGGGCTTGTGGAACTTCCTCGGCGTACTGCTGGCATCGGGTGCGGTAGCCTTTGGCATCATTTCGCTGCTGCCGGTCGAACTGATCCTGCAATCCGATGTCGCGGCGGGTTTTGCGATGGTGTTTGCCATTCTGGTGGCTGCAATCGTGTGGAACCTCGCCACTTGGGCGGTGGGGCTGCCATCATCATCTTCGCACACCCTGATCGGGTCGATCATCGGTGTCGGCGTTGCCAACCAGCTGATGAACGCCGCGTCGGGCGCTTCGGGCGTCGAATGGGGCAAGGCCAAAGAGATCGGGCTGTCGCTGTTGATTTCACCGCTGCTCGGCTTTGCCGCAGCCGGGGCATTGCTGCTTGCCATGAAACTGCTAATCAAGGCGCCGGCCCTGTACAAGGAACCCGAAGGGATAAAGCCGCCGCCACTGCTGATCCGCGGCCTGCTGATCCTCACCTGCACACTGGTGTCGTTCTTCCATGGCTCGAACGATGGTCAGAAGGGCATGGGGCTGATCATGCTGATCCTGATCGGTACGGTGCCGACAGCTTATGCGCTCAATCCAGACCTGTCGGCCAAAACGATAGCCGGCTTTGAACAAAATGCGATCCGTGCCGAACAGGTGCTGATCGATTTGTCGAATGGCGCTACCACGCCGGCCGACCCTCGCGCCGAAGTGAAGCGCTTCCTGCAAACCCGCGCCACCAGCGCCGAATTCCTGCCGGCGCTGGCCGCGCTGTCGCATGAAATCGGCACGGGCGTGGCGCATCATGGCTCGCTTTCGCAGGTGCCCGCCGCCGATGTCGCCGCGATGCGCGCCGATCTTTACATGGTTTCGGAAAGCCTGCGGTTGCTTGACAAACAGGCCGACTTCAAACCCGATGGTGCCGGCAAGGCGACGCTGAAGGCGTTCAAGTCCGATGTCGACCGGTCGGTGCGGTTCATTCCGCTCTGGGTCAAGGTCGTCATCGCCATTGCACTGGGCCTTGGCACCATTGTCGGCTGGAAACGCATCGTGATCACCGTTGGGGAAAAGATCGGTAAAGCGCGGCTGACCTATGCGCAGGGCGCCGCAGCCGGGCTGGTCGCTGCCGGCACGATCGGCGCGGCCGACGCGCTCGGCCTGCCGGTGTCCACAACCCATGTCTTGTCATCGGGGATCGCGGGCACCATGGCGGCCAATGGCTCGGGTCTGCAAATGGCAACGATCCGCAACCTGCTGCTTGCCTGGGTGCTGACGCTGCCGGTGTCGATCCTGCTGTCGGGCGTGCTCTACTATGTCTTCATGAAATTCGTTTGAGCGCTGGACTTGCGCGGGCGATTCGGGTTACTTCGTCGATATGCATATGCGTGGCCTCCTGCTGCTTCGACTTACGCGCCCTTAGGCGCGACGTTTCTGCTCGCCCCCAAGGGGTGCTGAGCCACCGCGCCTGAGGGAACTTCCGCTTCATCTTCCGGAACCCGATTCAGACAGGCCTATTCACCATGACAGACCATATCCGCATTTTCGACACGACCCTGCGCGACGGCGAACAATCGCCGGGCTGCTCGATGAACCTCGAGGAGAAGCTGAAGGTGGCGGCGCAACTCGAAGCGCTGGGCGTCGATGTCATCGAAGCCGGTTTTGCCATCGCCAGCGAAGGCGATTTCGAAGCCGTCACCGCGGTCGCCAAACAGTGCGAGACCGCCATCGTCGCCTCGCTGGCGCGCGCCGCGATGCCCGATAGTGATCGCGCCTGGGCCGCCGTGCGCCATGCCCGGCGTCCGCGCATCCACACCTTCATTGCCACATCGCCGCTGCATATGCGCGCCAAACTCAATATGACTCCCGAACAAGTGCTCGATGCGATCGCGCGCTCGGTCGGCCATGCCCGCAGCCTGTGCGAGGATATCGAATGGTCGGCGGAGGATGCGACCCGCACCGACCCCGATTTCCTGTGCCGCGCCGTCGAAACCGCCATCCGCGCGGGGGCGACGACGATCAACCTGCCGGATACTGTCGGCTATGCAACGCCCGAAACCTATGGCGCGATGTTCCGCGATGTCATCGGCAGGGTGCCCGATGCTGACAGGGCGATCTTTTCGACGCATTGTCATAATGATCTCGGGCTTGCGGTGGCTAATACGCTGGCGGCAATCATGGCCGGGGCACGGCAATGCGAAGCGACCGTCAACGGCATCGGCGAACGCGCCGGCAATGCGGCAGTCGAAGAAATCGCTATGGCGATCCGGGTGCGCCACGATGTGCTGCCGGTACGGACCGGAATCGTGACGACGGAGATCACCAAGGCTTCGCGGCTGGTGTCCGGCATCACCGGTATGGCCGTACAGGCCAACAAAGCGATCGTCGGCGCCAACGCCTTCGCCCATGAAAGCGGCATCCATCAGGACGGAATGCTCAAGGACGCGGGTACCTATGAGATCATGACGCCCGAAAGCGTCGGTCAGGGCGCGACCAACCTGGTGCTCGGAAAGCATAGTGGCCGTGCGGCGTTCAAGCAAAAGCTTGCCGGAATGGGCTACGACCTGTCCGACAATGAATTCGGTGACGCCTTCAAGCGCTTCAAGGATCTGGCGGATGCCAAGAAGCAGGTATTCGACGAGGACATCGTCGCGCTGGTTGATGACCAGGTGCTGCGCGGCCACGACCGTATCCAGGTGGTGGAGGTCGAAGTCTATTGCGGCAGCAACGGCCCCCAGCGCGCCATCCTGACGCTCAATGTTGCTGGCGAAGAGGTCACCGCGGCGGTACGCGGCAATGGCCCCGTCGACGCGCTGTTCAACGCAGTGAGAAAGCTGGTGCCACACGACGGCGCAACGTTGCAACTCTACCAGGTTCATGCCGTGACGGCCGGCACCGACGCCCAGGCCGAAGTGTCGGTGGTGCTTGCCGAAGACGGCCGCACCGCGCGCGGCACCGGCGCCCATACTGACACGCTGGTGGCGAGCGCCAGAGCCTATTGCAACGCGCTCAACAAGCTGATGGTCAAGCGCGGCCGCAGTTCTCTGGCAGCGGCGGGTTAGGCCCAGTGGCCGGGGCCAGTCCCCGGCTACTCCACAAAAGCGCCGACAACGGGCCTGAAGCCCCAAAAGGCATCGCGACTAATTAGGCATCAAGGCCCAATATTGTGCAGAATTGCACGGCCGATCGCAAAAATACAATTTTAAGAATAGGTTACGAAACCTCCGTCGGGTCACTTCCCGCGGGGAATCAACACTCACATCAAAACCCTCCCGGATTGCCGGCGAGCGAATAGCGCGTATCCACACCAGCGGCACCGCCAGCCTTGATGGGCAGGCTTACCGAAACGGAAACTTGCGGGCTTAATTGGCTTACAATTGCGCCCACCCGTTGCGCTTGCGGCGCTTCCGCCGGTGCATCCGACATAGTCTGCAAGACAGGATCGCCGCCGTCTTCGGCATCAGCGGGCGTGGGCGGCGGTGTGTCTGGCACGGGAGACGGCGGCAAAGCATCCACCGGCGCTGCGGCAACGCTGACCACGGCCACCGGCGGGCTTTGGGCCGGCGGCGGAGCACTGTCCGCTCCACCGCTGGCGGGTGCGGGTGCGGGTGGGGCCGGACTTGCAGCCGGTGGCGGCGCGGCGTCAGCCGCAGGTGGTGGCGCAGCATCAGCTGCGGGTGGGCCGGCTGGCGGGGCCGGCGCCGCACTGTCACTGGCGGGCGCAGGTTCTGCAGCCGGCGCCGCAGCCGGATCCGACTTGGCCGGCGTCCCACTTGATCCTTCTGCAGGGGGCGGAGCTGCCGACGCCGGAGCTGGCGCTGGCGCCGCTTCTGTGGGCGCCGCCGGGGCGGGCGCAGCCTTGGCCGCAGGTGCTGGCGCCGCTGCTGCAGGCGCTGCCGCAGGCGCTGCCGCCGGGGCGGGCGCAGCCTTAGCCACAGGTGCCGGTGCAGCCACCGGAGACGGAGCCTTCGCAACCGGTGCCGAGACGACGGCCGGCGCTGGGACTGGCGCGACTTTGACGGATGAAGCGACACTCGCCACGGTGCTTGAAACCACGTTCTGCACAACGATCTGGGTAACATTGGGGAGTGCAGCCCGGATAGTGAGCGCAGTTGCGTTTGAACTAGCCTGTTGAAAAACATAGTTGGCCGCCAAAAGCCCGCTTCCATTCACGGCATACAGACCCGCAGGACTGGCGGTCGTCGCGTCAGTTGCAAAAGCCAAACTACCCGTAGTCGCCGTTGGGAGCGTATCTTCGCCCGCAAAACCCATGACACTTCCGGTAAAAACCGGGTTCGCAGTATTGGCTGGCCGCTCCGATGGATTTGCCGTGTAGGTCAGCGTACGAGCAGTAATCTCGCCGATAGCGCCGCTGATTGTCGAGGGAAGCTTGTAGTTGGCAAAAATCGTGCTTCCGACTGCCGAAAAATCAACCGGCGAAACGCTTACCGAGACAAGTTTGCTTTTCCCAACGTCTTTGCTGGCATAATTGCCGTTCATTCTGCTGATCGCAAAACTGTCACTGCCCACAAGGCCAGAGAATGCATAATTACTCGCCGTCAAAGACACGGCGGGCGTAGCATCATAAACCTTTGTCACGCTGCCAACGAGGCTGACGATGAGCGCCTTCGGCGTGATCTCGCCGATCACCCCGCTGGCTGTCGCCGGCAGCGCATAGTTGCTGGCAAGTGCGCCATTGCTGGAGGACAGGTCTGTGGCAGACAGCGAGGCCGTCACCCGGATATCACGGCCCGCATCCTTGCTCGCAAAGAGGCCCTGCGTGGTATTCACGGTCAGAGCGTCGCCGCCAACCATCCCCGACAGCGCGTAATTGCTCGATGCCAAAGTCGCAGCAAAGGTCCCATCATACACCCGGTTGACCGAACCCGTCAGCACAATGGCAAGCGCCTTCGGCGTGATAGCACCGATGGCGCCGCTCATCGTCGACGGCAGCGCATAGTTCGTCAGCACCGTGCCACTGCCCACCACAAAGTCAGCCGGCGACACCGTCGCCGTCACGATCAGGCCGCTCCCGACATCCTTGCTCGCAAAACTGCCCTGCGTCCGCGTCACCGTCAGGCTCTCGCTGCCAACCAGCCCCGACAACAAATAATTGCTGGCGGAAAGCGACGCCTGCAACGTCGAGTCATACACCCGGCTGACCGAGCCCGTCAGCGATCCAGTCAGCGCCTTCGGCGTGATCTCGCCGATCACCCCGCTGGCTGTCGCCGGCAGCGCAT
>JBMOFG010000131.1:0-6019 GCA_049314415.1 Polymorphobacter sp. | reverse complement strand
CGTGTCGGCACTCGATGTCTCGATCAAGGCACAGATGATCAACCTGCTCAAGCAGTTGAGCCGCGAGACCGGCGTTGCGCTGTTGTTCATCAGCCATGATCTGGCAGTGGTTCGGCAAATCGCGTCGCGCGTCGTCGTGATGTATCTGGGCCGCATCATGGAAGCGGCGGCGGCGCCGGCCTTGTTTGCCCGGCCGCTGCATCCCTATACCCAGGCACTGCTTTCAGCGGCGCCGATCCCTGATCCGATTGCCGAAGCCCGGCGCCAGCCGATTCTGCTCGGCACCGACCTGCCGTCACCCTTGTCACCGCCTTCCGGCTGCGTATTTCGCACGCGTTGTCCGGCGGCGCGGCCGAACTGCATCCGGCAGGCGCCCGATCTTGTTGGCAGCGAAGATCATCTGGTGGCCTGTCATTATGCCGGCGTTGACCTGCAGGCGCTGGCGGTCTCGCTGCAGGCTGGGTTTCGAAGCTGAAAGCGTGCAGCGAAGCTGAAACCGGCAAGCGCAAGCGTCGATTGTATCTGGGTTTAGAGCATCGCGCTGAAAATCGGAGTCAGCACCGGCCCGGGCCCGCGCGACGGAGGTCGCGGGCCGGTGCTGATTTTCTGCTCGATGCTCCAAGCGCGGCAGATCAAGCGCCTCCGGCTGCTGGGGCCGCAGGCGCCAAACCGCTGTCATTGGCAAATCAAAAGGTGCGTCCCCAACCGCCGGCGGCGCAGTTTCCCCGCCAATGGAATTGAACAGGGGCTATTTCGCGGCGCCGCTGCAACCGGTTGCGCCCGCCAGCCACGCGATGACATTGGCGCGCTCCAGCGGGTCAGCAATGCCGGCAAAGATCATGCGAGTGCCCGCTACATGCTTGCTTGGCTTTTCGATGAAGCTGTTGATCGATGCGGCGTCCCAACTGATCCTGGCCGCCGAAAATGCCGGAGAATAGCTGAAGCCGGTGGCGCCGAGCGCGGGCCGTGTGAACACATTCCACAAATTGGGGCCAACCAGGTTCTTGTCACCTTGCGCAACCGAATGGCAGGCCCTGCATTTGAGAAAGGCCCGTCGGCCCTTCTCAAGGTCGATACCCGGTGCGGCTACTGCGTCCGATCCCGGGCACACCGCCAGCACCGGGGTTGCCACCAAAGTCACAAGCACGGCCGTGATCAAGGAGCGCATCGTCATGGCGGCCAGCATCCTTCAGCAGGGCTCAATTATAGCGGAAGGTCAGGTTCAAGCCCATTTCACGACCACGATCAATACCGACGGCCAGGCAGCGCTGTTCCGGGTTCAGGCTGAGCCGCGGCCCGTTTACCCGGTTCAGGTACAGGCAGGAATTGGTCGCGGAAACGGCTGCCGACGAGGCTTTGTTGTTGTCGAACAAATCGCGGACGAACAGTCCCAGCGTCAGGTTCTTATAGTCGATATTGGCGAGTAGATTGACCCGAATCACACCCGCAAGCTTGGCGAGATTGGCCGAATCGGCAAAGCGCTGGCCGATGTAATTGGCGTTGAGGCCCAGCCGCAGATCGATATCCTTCGCCAGTTTCGCGTCATAGTCGGCGCCCACCGAACCCGTCCAGCGCGGCAATCCGATCGAGGTCTTGCCTTCAAAGGTGCTGCCTTGAAACAGCAGCAACAAGTTGGCATCGTCGGGAACTATCGCGCTCTGATAGCGATGTTTTGCATAGCCCACGCCGCCACGAACACGGAAATTGCGCGTGATGTCGAAGCTCGTGTCGATTTCAAAGCCGTCGATCTTGCTGCTGCCGATATTCTGGAACACCGTGACCGGTACGCCGCCTTCGGTTGAAACGGCAGCAAATTGTTGATCTTCCACGTTCATGTGGAAAACTGCGGATGAAATGAAAACCCGGTTATCAAATACCCGGGCCTTGAAGCCTAATTCATAGTTATAGTTGCGCTCTGGCTCGACATAGCGGAAATTGGTGCGCACCGTCTGGTTCCAGCGGCCGGGCTTGGTGCCTTCCGAATAGAGCAAATAGATCAGCGACGTATCTGTTGGTCGCCACGACGCGGTCAGACGCGGCAGGAATTGTTTTGACGTCTGCTGCAATTGATTGCGATTGAACGATCCCGTGGCCGCTGTCGAGCAGGTCAGGCAGGCCTGGAAGGTGTTGCGTTCGATATCGTAACGCATTTCCGCCTGCAGTGTGAAACGCGGTGCCACATCATAGGCAACATCGCCAAAGAACGCGATGTTGCGGACATCCTCGTCGCCGCGCGACCTGCCATCGGGATTGTCGGTACGGACGTTGACGACGGCAAAGTTGGTCAGGCTTTCGGTGTAGAAGAAGGCGCCGGTCTTCCAGCGCACCGCGCTGTCGCCAGGCGAGGTCAACCGCAGTTCGGCATTCTTGACTGAATAGTCATCCGACGTCGCCGAGAAGAACGGGTTGGCCAGCTTGGTCGCCGCTGTCGTCGTCGCGGTCGCGCGCCGTGAGTAGGGCAAGCTTCCGAAGAATGGATCTGGGGACTGGCGGAAATAGAGATCCTGGTTGGTCCAGCTCTTCTCGGTCTGGTATCCGCCGCGCAAGCTCAGAAGATAGCCATCACCAAAACGGTAGGAACTGACCAGCGACACAAACGTCAGGTCGCGATCAAGGCCGCAGGTAAAGGGCCGGCCGGCGGCGCTTTCGCAGCCGGCCGAGGACGGCTCGGCAGCGCCAAGCGAGCCTATCGGCCAGAGCACGCTGCCGGAAAGCGTGGTCAGGTCAATCCCCTGCGCTTCCCATTCCTGGACATGCTGGGTGGTGAAGGCCGGCGCGCTGTCGCGCTGCTTCTGGAACATGCCGAGGACACGGATCGAAAGATCTTCGTGGGGTTTGTATTGCAGGGTGCCCGAATAGCTCTGGGTATCCTCGCGGCCGACTTCGATCGAACGCACGGCGTTGGTGATCGTTTCCAGCGAACCCAGGCGGCGGTTGCGGACGAATATCGAACCCCAGAGATTGTCTTTGACAATGGGGAAATACAGCCCCGCCGAAATCTGCCGGTTGGCCTCCTCGGCGCCCTGATTGAAGCTGATAAACCCGTCGACGACGGCTTCCAGCCCATTCGGGGTCCGTTCGCGGGTCTTGTAGCTGATCGCGCCGGCATAGGTCTGCCGGCCGAATTCGGTGGCTTGCGGCCCGCGCAATACTTCGACGCCGGCCAGATCCGGAAAATCGATAACCGATGCCGAACCGCCCAGAAACACCCCATCCAGGAACACCGATACCGATTGCAACTGCTTGTTGATGGTATTCGGTGCCAGACCGCGAATTGCCAGCGTCGATGGCGACGCCCGACCGCGCGACGCTTCCAGAACCAGCGATGGCACGAAACCGGCAAGATCGCGCATATCGCGGATCTGCTGCTTGCGAAGAAATTCCGAATCGACGGCCACGACCGAAAGCGGCACCTGTTCGATTCTTTCAGCCCGGCCCTTGGCCGTGACGATTATCATTTCCTCGCTGGCGGCAACAGAAGCGGCTTTCGGTTGCTCCTGGGCGCTCGCCGGATCGGGTGCCATGAGCAAGGCGGCGGCAAGCGCCAGACAGCTTGATGTCGATGCCGCGCCAGAAAGGACCTTCATCACAACCCCCTTTGATTCATTCCCCTGATCTGCAGCCTGCACCGACAGGTCATTATGACAATATGACGTTATAATGACCGGTAATGCAAGCGGAAATGTTTAGGCTCAGCCGAGCAATTCGATAGCGGCGCGTTCGCCGCTTTCAAGCGCGCCTTCGATGCCTGATGCCAGATCTGCCGTGTGCTCTCCGGCAAAGGCAATCCGGCCGTGCGCCGCCTTCAACACTGCCTGGATGGCGGCAAGGTTGCCCGGATGGCGGGATGCAAAGGTGCCGAGCGCGTGCGGATGCCGGGTCCAGCTGAAGGCGCTGCCTGCCGCCAGACGGCCGGCGACCGACGGACGAACGGCAACAAGACTTCGCTCTGCCGCGGCGACAACATCGGGGGTTGCCATGCCGTGGAACCGGGCGGCCGCAGCACCCGTTGCATAGAACCAGAGATAGGCGCCGTTCTCGTTATTGATGACAAAGGCCCGCGCCGGCAACCGGTTGCTCCAGGTTGCCGGCGGCAGACCATCGATTTCCCAGAAAGCCTTCTTGATCGGAAAAAAGGCACTGGTACCCTGTCCATAGGGCAAGCGATTCCACACCGCTCGCTGTGCGTTCGGTGGAGCTGGATCAAAGATGATCCGCCGCGTCACTGTCGCAGGCACGGTGACCAGCAGCCGTGCGCCGGAAAACTGCCGCCCGTCACGCGCCTGAGCGGTCACGCCCTTGCTATCCTGGTTGATCCGGACGATGTCGACGCCATAGCGCACCTGGTCGCCAAGCTTTGCCGCCATGGCATCGGTCAACCGGCTCATGCCGCCGGTGATATAGTTGATCGATCCGATTCCGGCGGATTGGCGCCGTCCCTGGTCACGGCGCAACATCCAGAGCCCGGACATGTTGGAAAGGCGATCGGCCTGGGCGCCGACCGCGACGTGCTGCAAGGCGGCATCATTGGCACCCAGTGCGCGCAGCATCCGGTCATACGGCATGTCGCGCGCCGCACCTTCGGGCTGCAACCAGCTTTCGGCGTCGGTCAGGGGTTTTGCTGCGGCCAGCATGGCACCTTCGACGGCATAAGGCGGCAAGGCCCGCATCGCGTCGGGCAAGCGATTGGCGCGATCATTGGCCCAGGCGCCCGGCGCCAGCAACCGGCCATCGATATGAATCGCCATTCCGGGGGCGGTCCGGCCCGGCGTGTACAGCCCAAGCGCCAGGTCAGAAATCAGCCGGCGCGTCCGGGCATAAAGCGGCCCGACTTCGGAACCGCCGGCTTCGGGCCGTCCCGGTGCCGAATCGAGTGTGCGAATGCGCCCGCCGGGCCGGCTGTCGGCCTCCAGCACCAGCACCTTGGCACCTTCCTCGGCAAGCATCAGCGCCGCATTGAGACCGGCAAGCCCTGCACCGATGATGACGACATCGATCTTTTCCGATGCGCGTGCCGGCCCTGGCTTTATGCCCGCGGCAAATGTTGCCGCTGCTCCTGCGAGAAAGCTGCGCCGGCTCGGGCGCGGCACGATCATCCCTGCCAGTAGCTTGTCCACCGCATCTTGTCCTTGAGATAGGTTGCGGCATCTCGCTTCGTCGTCGGCACGCGGTCAAGCCAGAGATTGGGGTCGTGACGTTCACGATACGCATCGAAAACGTGCCGATACAGCGTCAGATGAACGTCGGGGATACGATGGCTGACGCGATAGCCTGCCATGTCGATCACCGCCCGCCGCTTGGTTTCGAACTTGTCGGCTTCGGCGATTACCACGCCCTTGGGCGCAAAAATCGCCGACCGGCCAACCCAGTCATTCTTGGGTGCCTGCTCGACGAAATAATCCTGGCTGGGGCGGAATACGTCGATGCAATTGTTGACGATCGTGACAAAACAGTCGTTGTGATAGGCTGTCAGCCGCATATCGTGCCATTCACAACCGCCGGTGGCGGTGCGCAGGATGATCTCGGCACCCTTCAGCGCCATGCAGCGGAACAATTCCGGTTCGAACTGCACCGATGACATCGAGATATTGCCGATATCGGTGCGCTCGACCGGCACAACTGCCTCCATGCCATACATCTCGACATAGCGGTCAAGGACATCATAAATCGTCGTCGTGAACTGTTCGACGCCCGGCCACATGCCGCGCATGTTGCGCTGCTTCCAATGACGGGCGCGCAATTTGCCGTCCGGCCCGATCAGCAACTGGGTGTTCATCGTGTGCCCGGGCCAGTCGTCATCGAGCATCTGGCAGCCAAGCGCGATATAACAGTTATACTGTTTGGCCTTGGCGCCGATCGCGGCGACTTCCGGCCCATCGGGGTGGCGCGACACGCGCAGATATTGCGTCAAATCCCATGGCGCGAAACCATGAAGCGGGAATTCATGGAAGCATAAAAGGTCGCAACGGCCGCCCACGGCCTGAGCCTTGTCGATGGCATTCAACAGATAGGCGAGGCT
>JBMOFG010000130.1:0-6035 GCA_049314415.1 Polymorphobacter sp. | reverse complement strand
CAACGAACCCTTTTGGGGGGCGATGCGCGAGATCGACCAGATCGCGCTGGCCAAGGCTTCGGGCTTTGCGGCGCCGCGCTTCGATACCGCGCCAATGGCGATCATGGAGTTCGCCGCCGCCGATGAAAGCTATACCACCCAAGCCGCCGAGACGCTGGCCGAACGCGAATTCACCGCCGGAGAATATGCCCCCGGCGGCGGCTGGGAAGTGTTGATCGCGGAGAAAGCGGCATGAGCATCCGGCGCGACGCGCGCGGCAAACGCCCGCAATTCTATGCCGATCCGGCGATGGACCAGGCCATGTCGATGATCCTCGTCCTCGCCGCGGAGTTCAGCGTGCTGCGTGACCGGCTCGACACGGTGGAACGCGTCGCGGCCGATAATGGTCTTGCCGCAGCGATCGAGGCGTATCAGCCGCCGCAGACGGTGCTCGAAGAGCGCGAAGCCCGGCGCCAGGCCTTGCTGACCCGGCTTTATTATCTGGCGCGCAAGGACGCCGCCGAAGCGGCCGAGGCCGACACCGCTGACCGGTTCTCCGCCACCATCGACGATATCGCGAAGAACTGACGATGGCGGCGCCGCGCAATGATCCATCGCTGCTCGATGCGCTTGCGGCGGCAGTGGGCGCCGACCATCTGCTCACCGATGAGGCCGACCGCCGCTTCCATGCCACCGATGTCTTCAACACCCGTGAAATTCCGGTGGCCGTCGCCCGCCCGGGCAGCATCGGGCAGCTACAGGCGGTGGTCGCCGCCTGTGCCGCGGCCGGCGCGCCGGTCACCGTGCGCGGCGGCGGTGCCAGCTACACCGATGGCTATCTGCACAGCCGGCCGGGCGGGGTGACGATCGATACCAGCCGGCTCAAGGCGATCACCATCGACGAACATAATGCGGTGGTGACGGTCGAGGCCGGGGTGACCTGGGCCGAGCTGTACGAAGCACTCAAAGTGCGCGGGCTGCGCACGCCTTTCTGGGGGCCGTTTTCGGGGCTGGCGGCGACGATCGGCGGCTCGATGTCGCAGAACAGCGTCAGCCATGGCCAGGGCGTTTCAGCCGAAAGCCTGCTTAACATCGATATCATCACCGGCACCGGCGACTTGCTGTCGACGGGCAGTGCTGGCAGCGCGCATGGCGCACCGTTCTTCCGCCATTTCGGCCCCGACCTTGCCGGACTGTTCACCGGCGATTGCGGTGCGCTGGGCGTCAAGGCGCGGATCACGCTGAAGCTGATCAGGCGCCGCGAGGCGTTCGCGGCGGCGAGCTTCAGCTTTGCCAATTTTGATGCCATGCACGAGGCCATGCGGCTGATCGCCATCGAGGCCATCGACGATGAAAATTTCGGGCTCGATGCGACATTGCAGCAGGGCCAGATCGGCCGACAGGACGGTGTCGGTGCCAAGGCCGAGATCGCCATCAACGTGTTGAAAGCGGCGACCTCGTTCGGCAGCGGTGTAAAAAGCCTGGCGAAGATGGCGATCAGCGGCGACCGCGAGTTGAAGGCGGCAACCTATGCCGTGCATTACGTCACCGATGGTGTCGACCAGACCGAGGCGCGCGCCAAGATTGCCGCCATCAAGCGTATCGGCGCGGCGCAGGGCGAGGAAATTGCCAATACAGTGCCGACGGTGGTGCGCGGCATGCCCTTTGCGCCGCTGACCAACACGCTCGGCCCCAAGGGTGAGCGCTGGGTGCCGATGCACACGCTCTTGCCGCATGACCGGGTGAAGAGTTTCCACCGCGCGCTGATGGCCTTTTGGGCCGACAATCAGGCGGTCATGGACGCACATGGCATCTTCACCGGCGCGATGTTCATGGCGGTCGGCGCTTCGGCGTTCATCTACGAACCGACCTTTTACTGGCCCGATGCACGGACGATCTTTCACGACCGCATGGTGCCGGCGGCGCACCTGGCTGAACTGCCGGCCTATGCGCCAAGCGACGCGGCGCGCGCCTTAGTCGAACGCATGAAACATGATGTCATCGACCTGATGCACGCCCATGGCGGCGCGCACCTGCAGATCGGCAAGGTCTATCCGCTTCTGGAGGGCCGCAACCCGGCGAGCGTCATGCTGTTGCGGGCGATCAAGGCGGCGCTCGACCCGCATGATATTCTCAACCCGGGGGCGCTGGGGCTTTAGACCTCGCCCTTTTCAATCCCCGACACCGTCGCCCAATAGCTGTCATCGGTTGCACCGGCTTCGAGATCGGCGATTTCCTCGGCCATGATCGCGAGCACCCGGCCGATCATCGCTTCGCGCCCGGCTTCGCGGCGCTGGCGCACGGGTAAGGGCGGCACATAGGTTTCGACGGCATCGGCGCCGAGCCAGCCGGCCTTTTGCCCGAGCACCTCGAGCGTATCGACGCGGTCACGCAGCATCGATACTTCGCGGGTCAGCGCCAGGACCATGGCGACAAGCCGGTCGATCGCCGGTTCGGCGTGAAAGCCCGGGCGGACACCGGAGACGAAGCGCGGCAGCGGCGGCTGGTCGCTCATGCGGATTTCCGGGCGAGAAGGGCCGAGAAACCCCGTTTTTTGGCAGCGGTGTCGGGCGCGGTTCTTTCATTGTTCTGGCTCTGCTGGACGACCGCCGCCGACAATATATCGCTGTCGATGGCATCGGCGGCAAAGCCGGCCGTTTCAGCGACCGCGGCAAGGTCGATGCGACGATACTGCCGCCAGAAAGGCTCGTTGTTATAATAGGTCTCGTTTTCCTGCAGGAAGGTCGCGTAAGAATCGCTGTCGTCGAAGCGCGGCTGGTCGATATGCAGCATGACGCCGCCGGGTTTGAGCAGGCGGTGGCATTCTTTCAATATCGCGGGCAGCGCGCGCGTGCTGGTTTCGTGCAGCACGATATGGCTGGTGACGAGATCGAAGCTGGCGTCGGCATAGGGCGTATGTTCGGCATCGCCTTGCCGGAAATGCACCGGCACACCCAGCGCTTCGGCACGGCGATGGCCATAGCGCAGCAGCGCCGCCCCGCAATCAAGGCCATGGAGTTCGGCGCCGGGCCACACGCCGGCATAGGCGAGGGTCGAATGGCCGACGCCGCAGCCGAGATCGAGGATCTGGGCCGGCGCGAAATCGGGCAGGCGGGACTGCAGCCAGCGCGCCGCCAATTGCCCGACAGCATCGTTCATCGGGCCCATCAGGCCCGACATGTAGAGATAGACGCCGCGATCATAGACGGCGCCGGCGGCTTCATCGCCGTCGCCCCGGTCGGCGCAATAGCCGCCGGGCATGCAATGAATGTCGATCGCCGAGATATAGCGCGGCGGCACGAAGCCGTCGGGTGCAAGGGTGACGCTGCCGCCCGCGGCTGTCGCAGGCGCGGTGGGCGTGCCGCGTTCAACCGGAGGGATGACGCTCGACCAGATCAGTTCCTGCGAGGTACGCCGCGCCGACAGATAGAATTTGTACCAGCTGTCGGCGGCCATGCCCTGGCGGACCTGCGCCGGCGTGCCAGGCGCGGCGCCATTGGCGCGGCGAAAGGCCGGGGCGACGCGGCGGTCATAGACCACGCGGTTGGCGGGCATCAGGTCCGACGTGACGATGTTGCGCAGCGTGAAGGCGAAATCTTGCGCGGCACGATCATCGTGGCCGCCCTTCAGCAGCGCGGCATGGTCGGTCTGGTCGGCGATGTTCTTCACAAGCGTCCTCCTGTCTGCACGGCGGCAGCCCGCCCCGCCAGCCGCCCGAAACCCGTCGCGGTCAACAGGCCGTTGCCGGCAATATAGCCCGCCGCGCCGGCGCCCGACACCCCACGCGCCGCGCCACCGCCGGCAAACAGATTGGGCAGCGGCCGGCCGTCAGCGCCGAGGACGCGGGCGTCGCCATCGACGACGAGTCCGCCCTGGGTGTGGAACAGCGCGCCGGTGACGCGGGCAGCGCGATAGGGCGGCGCCAGTTCGGGTTTGCCGGTGAAATCCCGGCCAAAGGGGCAGGGCCGCTCGCCGCGGGTCATAGCCGCGACGTCGGCGACTGTGGCGGCAAGGGCTGCTTCGGGCAGACCGGTCACAGCGGCGAGCGTCGGCACATCGGCGGCTTCGATGACCGCACCGGCGGCAAGGGCATCGCGATAATCGTCAAAGCCGAGCATCAGTTGGTGCAGACGCGCATCAAAAAGGCTGATCGCCTGCTTTCCGGGTTGGGCGATGATCTTGGCGGCCTGTTCGGAATAACCCAGCGCTTCGTTGGAAAAGCGCTGCCCGAGCCGGTTGACCTGAAAGCCGCCCTCCATGATCAGCGGCCACAGGATCGGGATGCCATGGCCATAGGCGAGCCCGCCATGGCCCTGATAGGCGTCCATGTCGGCCGTCGCGGCGCCGAGCGCTTCGCCCCACGCCATCGCATCGCCCTTGTTGCCGGGGTGGCCATGGAAGACCGCGCCGGTGATCTCGGGGATATGCCGCGCCACCAGCTCGGCATTGCCGCCAAAGCCCGAGCAGGCAAGGATAAGCGTGCCGCAGCCGATCGCTTCGCGCGCACCATCGGGGCGGGTGACGATGACGGCGTTGACGCCCCGGTCCGGCCCGGCGACGAGATCGGTCGCGGTGGCATCGGTCAATATGTCGACCCCGGCGATGGCGCAGGCGGATTGCAACGCCGCCATCAGTTCCTCGCCGGTGCGGTTAGGGGTGCCCATCATCCGCATGACGCGGTGGCCGGGGTAGAGAAAGCCGGTGACGAGGCCGAAGGGCACGCCATGCGCGTCGCGCAGCCAGGTGACGGTGGCGGCCGATTCCTCGGCGAGTTTGCGGGCGATGGCGGGGTCGCCGCCTTTGGCTTTGCCCAGGATGTCGGCGGCCAGCATTGCCGGGCTGTCGTTGATCCCGGCGGCCAACTGGTCCGGCGTGCCGGCGGCCGGGATCAGCCCCGTCGACATGGCGGTGGTGCCGCGCGGCGCCGCGTCGCGTTCGATGACCAGCACCTCGACTCCGGCATCGCGGGCCGCCAGCGCTGCCGTCAGGCCACAGGCACCACCGCCGATGATGACGACCGGATAGGTGGCGACAATTTCGCCGGGGGTTTCGCTGATTACCGTCATGCGGCAATGAATAGCGGGTCGCGGGGCGCCTGCCGTCTGGTCGCCATCTTTGTCCGCAGGGCGGAGTTTCGGTGGTGGCCGGGCGCATCGCGTCGCGGCGATGGCGATGTCGGTTGCAAGGGTGCGGGACAACAGGGGTGGCAGCATGAGTGCACAGGCAGAATTCCGGCGCGGCTGGCCAATCATTATCGGCGGCGCGATTGGCGCTGCCTTTTCCATCTCGGCGCTGCCCTTTTATACGCTCGGCGTGTTCCTGAAGCCGGTGGCGGCGGCCACCGGCTGGAGCCGCGAGGCGATCCAATGGGGCTTTGCCGTGCAGATGGCTGGCGTGCTGGCGGTGACCTGGCTTTGGGGCGCTGCGATCGACCGCTTCGGCGCCCGCCCGGTGGCGCTGCTCTCGATGGTCGGACTCGGTGCCGGGCTGATGGCGCTGCCGTTCATCGCGACCAGCCTTTATGGCTGGTATGCCGGCTGGATGCTGGTGGCGCTGTTGGGCTCGGGCACGGGCCAAGTGACCTGGACGCGCGGCATCAGCGGCTGGTTCAACAAGGCGCGCGGCGCGGCGTTGGGCCTCGCGCTGTTCGGCACGGGGATTGCCGCCGTGCTGGCCCCGCCCGCAATGACAGCGGTGATCGCGGCGCGCGATTGGCAGACCGCCTATCTGCTGCTCGGGGGCTCGGTGATCGTGCTGGCGCTGCCGCTGGTCGCCTGGCTGTTCCGCGATGCGCCGGCGCCGGCCGGTGGCGCGCCGCCGCTGACCGGTGCGACCCGCAGCGAGGCGCTGCATGATCGCCGCTTCTGGATAATGCTGCTGGTGTTTTCGGCGGTCACCTTCGGGGTGGCCGGAGTCATTCCCAACCTCGTGCCGCTTTTGACCGACCGCGGTCTCGATCCGGCGACGGCGGCGCTTTATGCCGGCTTTGCCGGCTTGTCGGTGATGGGCGGGCGGATCATCGCCGGCATCCTGCTCGATCGCTTCTGGGCGCCGAT
>JBMOFG010000129.1:0-6035 GCA_049314415.1 Polymorphobacter sp. | reverse complement strand
CGCCACCATCATGGGCCGGGAATTGCCCAGCCGCGTCGGCAAGGCCGGCGATTTCATCATCAAGGGGGAGCGCGTGTGAGTTATCGTCTGGGCGTCGATGTCGGCGGCACCTTTACCGATCTGCTCGTCATTGACGAAGCGACCGGCCGCACCTTTCGCGACAAGGTGCCGAGCACCCCGCATGATCCGTCGCAGGCGGTTATCGCCGGCGCGCGGCAATTGTGCGGCAAGGCGGGCATCGAGCCGCACGAACTGGCGCTGTTCCTGCACGGCACCACCGTTGCGACCAATGCCGTGCTCGAGCACAAGATCGCCCGCGTCGGCCTGATCGTTACCGAAGGCTATCGCCACGTCCTGCAGATCGCCCGCAGCCTCGTGCCGGGTGGGCTTGCCGCCTGGATCGTCTGGCCCAAACCCGAGCCGATGGCGCCGCTCGAAGCCACAATCGAAGCCCCCGGGCGCATCGGCGCCGATGGCGAGATTGTTCGCCCGCTCGATGAAGCCAGGCTTCGCGAGAATTTGAAGCGCCTCGCTGAGGAAAAGGTCGAAGCGATCACCATCTGCCTGATCAATTCCTATATGAATGATGCGCACGAACGCCGGGTCGCGGAACTCTGCGCCGAAGTCTTCCCCGATATTCCGGTCAGCATCAGCGCCGACATCCTGCCCGAAATGCAGGAATATGAGCGGACGCTGACAACGGTCGCCAACAGCGCGGTGCGCCCCACCGTGTCGCGCTATGTCGGCAATCTGGAACGCGAATTGAAGGATTGGGGCACCAATGCCAAGCTGAGCCTGCTCCGTTCCGATGGCGGGCTGATGTCGGCCGAAAAGAGCCGCAACGCGCCGGTCAACCTGTTGATGTCGGGCCCGGCCGGCGGTGTGGCGGGCGCAGTGTGGATCGCCAAGAACAGCGGCCACCCCAATGTGCTGACGCTCGACATGGGCGGCACCTCGACCGATGTCGCGCTGATCGAGGATTATCAGGCGCGCCTGCGCCGCGAAACTAGCGTCGGACATCTGACGGTGCGGGCATCTTCGCTCGATGTGAAGACGGTGGGCGCCGGCGGCGGCTCGATCGCCAGTGTGCCGGAACTGACCAAGGCACTGCGGGTCGGTCCGCAATCGGCGGGCGCTGTGCCGGGACCGGCGGCGTACGGCCGCGGCGGCGAACTGCCGACGGTGACCGATGCCAATGTCGTGCTCGGCTATCTCCCCGAAAACCTGCTCGGCGGCACCTTCAAGCTCGATCGCGAAGCGGCGCAGCGCAGCGTGCAGACCGTCGCCGATGCGCTCGGCCTGACGCTGATGGAGGCGGCCGCTGGCATTATCGCCATTGTCAACGAGACGATGTACGGCGCGCTGCGGCTGGTCTCGATCAGCCAGGGCTATGACCCGCGCGATTTCGCGCTGATGGCCTTTGGCGGCGCCGGGCCACTGCATGGCAATGCCATGGGCACGTTGATGGGGTCGTGGCCCGTTATCATTCCGCCGTCGCCGGGCGTGCTTTGCGCCTATGGCGATGCGACGACGCGGTTGCGTGTCGATGCGCAGCGCAGCTTCAACAAGCTGGTGACGCACACTGACGACGCCGAAGTCAGCGCCGTCATCGCCGAATTGACCGCGCAGGTCGCCGCCGAACTCGAAGCCGAAGGCGTGCCGGCGGCTGACCAGACGATCGCTTGCGAAATCGATGTGCGCTATGCTGGCCAGGCTTTCGAAGTGCCGCTGACCATCGCGCCCGAGGCCGGGATCGCCGATTTGACGGCGCGTTTCGATGCCGAACACAAGCGCCTGTTCACCTTCAACCTGTCGGTACCGCAGGAGCTCGTCAACATCCGTGTCGTCGCGCTCGGCAAGGCCGCCAATGTCGAGGCCGAACGCATCGCCAAGGGCGATGGCAACCCGATTGCCGCCAAGGTTCGCGACCATGAAGTGTGGATGGACGGGGCGGCGCGGCCGGCAGTGATCTATGATCGCAGCAAGCTGCGCGCCGGCGACCTGGTGCCCGGGCCCGCCGTCGTCACCGAAATGGATTCGACGACGCTGATCCACAACGGCCACACCGCGCTTGTCGATGATTTCGGCAATCTTTTGATCAATCCGGCCTGAGGGGAAAACCGATGCCCGCCCAGATCATCCAGACCAATAACACCGCCTTCGCGCCGAAGAAGATCGATCCGGTCACCCTCGATATCGTCGAGAACGCGCTGCGTAACGCCCGTATCGAAATGGACGCAACGCTGGTGCGCACCGCCATGTCGCCGGGCATTCGCGAACAGGGCGACGCCTTTCCGCTGATCGCCAACCCCGATGGCAAGATGATCGTCGGCCAGTTCGGCAGCTTCATCGATGGCTTCATCCGCAACTTTAACGGTACCATCCAGGAGGGGGACATGATCCTGCTCTCCGACCCGTACAGCTGCGAAGGCGCGGTCAGCCATTCGAACGACTGGCTGGTGCTGCTGCCGGTCTATCGCAACGGGCGGCTCGTCGCCTGGACGGCGATGTTCGGTCATCAGTCCGATATCGGCGGCAAGGTCGCCGGCTCGATGCCAATCGACGCCCGGGCGATTTTCGAAGAGGGCGTGCGCATTCCGCCGGTCAAGATCTACCAGCGCGGCGTCTATAACGAAGACCTGATCAAGCTGGTCATGCACCAGACCCGCAAGCCCGATTGGTGCGCCGCCGATTTGAACGCGCTCATCGCTGCCTGTCGCGTTGCCGCGCGCCGTGTCGAGGAAATGTGCGCGCGCTTCGGTGATGATGTCGTCGTTGCTGCCATGGACGATCTGCTCGCCCGCAACCACCGTGCTATGAAGGCGTTGATCGCCACCTCGGTTTCCACCGATGCGGTCAGCTTCACCGATTTCATCTGCGACGATGGCGTAGGTTTTGGTCCCTACAAGATCAAGTGCACGATGCAGCGGGTTGGCGACAAGGTGGTGCTCGATTTCACCGGCACCGATCCCCAGTCCGATGCGTCGATCAATTTCCTGCTCAATGAGAACATGTTCAAGATGTTCTTCGGCATCTACATGATCATGGTCTTCGATCCGCAGATCATGTTCAATGACGGCTTCTACGATCTGATCGACGTCCGCATTCCGGAAGGGTCGCTGCTCAAGCCGAAATTCCCCGCGGCGCTGTCGGGCCGCACCCATGCGCTCGGCCGCATCTTCGATATCCTGGGTGGCCTGCTCGGCCAGCGTACGCCGGAGTTCCTGTGCGCTGCCGGCTTCTCGTCGTCGCCGCACCTGATGTATTCGGGCCGCGACACCCGCCCGGGCAAGAACAACGAATGGTTCCAGCTGTTCCAGATCGGCTTTGGCGGCATCCCCGGCAAGCCCTTTGGCGATGGTCCCGATGGTCACAGCCTGTGGCCCGGCTTCACCAACGTTCCCAACGAATTCCTTGAACGCTATTTCCCGTTGCGTATCGAACGTTATGAAGCGCTGCCCGATACCGGCGGCGCCGGGCTCAACCGCGGTGGCAACGGCATCCACATGTCGTATCGCTTCCTCGCCGCCGGCACCGTCAGCATCCATGACGACCGCTGGTTCACCTACCCCTGGGGCGTCAACGGCGGCAACCCGGGCAGCCGGGCCCGCAAGGTGCTTGAAAAGCCCGATGGCACCCAGACGATCGTCGCCAACAAGCTCGACAGCCTTGATGTCGAAGCCGATGACGTGCTGCACTTCATCACCTGGGGGGGCGGCGGCTGGGGTGACCCGCTGCAGCGCGATCCGGCGCTGGTCGCCAAGGAAATCCGCCAGGGGCTGGTAACGGTCAACGGCGCCCGCGCCTATGGCGTCGTCATCGCTGCCGATGGTTCGGTCGATGCCGATGCGACCACCGCACTGCGCGCCGAAATGGCCGCGGCGGTCAAGCCGGGCAACGACCTGTTCAACTTCGGCGGCGATGTCGAAACGCTGCGCGCGGCCTGTTTCGCCGAAACCGGCCTGCCGGCGCCGCGTCCGCCGATCTGGCACGGCCAGCCGCTCGCCATCGCGGCTGAATGAGCAGCACCATGACCGAAAATACCGGGCCTCTCGCCGGCATCCGCGTTGTCGAAATGGGCCAGCTCATCGCCGGCCCCTTCTGCGGGCAGTTGCTCGGCGACATGGGGGCGGAGATCATAAAGGTCGAACCGCCGGCGGCCAATGGCAAGGCCGGCGGCGACCCGATGCGCGTCTGGGGCCGCGGCGATTTCCCGCTGTGGTGGGAAGTCGTGGCGCGCAACAAGAAATCGGTGAGCGCCGATCTGCGCAACCCTGAAGCCCAGGCATTGGTCAGGAAACTGATCGCCACCGCCGATATTCTCATCGAGAATTTCCGCCCTGGCACGCTCGAAAAATGGGGCATGAGCCCGGCGGCACTCCACGCCGAAAACCCCGGCCTCATCATTGTCCGCGTCTCGGGTTATGGCCAGACGGGGCCTTATTCCGACCGCGCCGGCTTTGGCGGCATCGGAGAAGCGATGGGTGGCTGGCGCGCCATTGTCGGAGACCCGGACCGCCCGGCCAGCCGCATGGGCGTGTCGATCGGTGACAGCCTTGCCGCCACCTATGGCTGTATGGGCGCGCTCGCTGCGCTGCGCCATCGCGACCAGACCGGCGAAGGTCAGGTCGTTGATTCGTCGCTCTATGAAGCCGTACTGCAGGTGATGGAAAGCCTGGTGCCGGAATATGCGGCCTCGGGCTATGTCCGTGAACGGTCGGGCAGCATCCTGCCCGGCATCGCGCCGTCGAACGTCTATCCGACCAGCGATGGCGAATATCTCATCGGCGCCAACCAGGACACAGTGTTCGGGCGCTTGTGCGCAGCCATGGGTCGGCCCGAGCTCGCGAAGGACGCGCGTTTTGTCGATCACATCTCGCGCGGCCGCAACCAGACCGAGCTCGACAATCTCATCGCCGACTGGACACGCACGCAGACCATCGACGAAGTCGAAGCGTTGATGATCGAACATGGCGTGCCGGCGGGCAAGCTCTACCGCCCGCAGGACATGATTGACGATCCGCACTTTCAGGCCCGTGAAGCGCTCATCGATGTGCCGAGCGCGCGCTGGGGCAGCGTCAAGATGCAGAATGTCTTCCCGAAACTTTCGAAGACCCCTGGTGGCGTCCGCCGCGCTGCCCCGGCGATGGTGGGCCAGGACAATGACCAGGTTTATGGCGATGTGCTGGGGATGTCAGGGGATGAGGTCGCAGCGCTGACGGCACGCGGCGTCATTTGAAGCGAGTCTAGGCCTGGAGTGGGTTCAGGCATTGCGCCAGCCCCCACTCCAGCGCCGCGACTTCCCCAAGCATGTTGATGATCGGCCTTTGCCGTGATGCCGGGCGCCTCCGTGCTGCCGATATGGTGGAGCTTGACCCGCACCGGCGACATCAGCCGATCCAGCCCGCGGTTGCCGCCAGGAGCCACAGGCCGATGGCGAGGAAGATCAGCGCGGCGATGATGTGCACCGTGCGCAGCGGCACTTTCTCGACCAGCCTCTGCCCCAGGAACACTGCCGGCACATTGGCAAGCATCATGCCCAGCGTCGTCCCCATCGTCACCGCCAGCACCGAATCGAAGCGCGCCCCCAGCGCCACGGTCGCAATCTGGGTCTTGTCGCCGATCTCGACAATGAAAAAGGCAATGGTGGTCGTGAGGAAGGCGCCGTGGCGCGCCGGCGCATCGTCGATATCGTCGAGCTTGTCGGGGATCAGCGTCCAGCCGGCCATGGCGATGAACGAGGCCGCAACGGCGTAACGGAACCAGACACCATCGAACCAGCCGGCGAGCGCCCCTCCGGCCCAGGCGGCGAGTGCGTGGTTGGCGAGTGTGGCAACCAATATGCCGGCGATCACCGGCCAAGGCTTGCGGAAACGGGTGGCGAGCACGATGGCGAGCAATTGCGTTTTGTCGCCCATCTCGGCGAGGGCAACGACGCCGCCGGAGGTGAGCAGGGCAGTCAAAAAATCGGGCATGGGATAATTCCGGGGCCGGGCAGCGGGAGGGCAGTGACATGTCGTCCCCCGCCCGGCCGG
>JBMOFG010000128.1:0-6088 GCA_049314415.1 Polymorphobacter sp. | reverse complement strand
AACCGAACCGGTCTGACGTCAGCTTGGGCTTTGCCCAAGCCTTCCCTGCCTTCCTGCTTCCCTTCCTTCTGCACTTCGGCATAAATCCTCCCAAGCCCGCAGAAGGACTCCCCCATGCCCACCGAATTCGACATCATCGTCCACGGCGCCACCGGCTTCACCGGCCGCCTCGTCGCCGAGCATCTCCAGTCCCGCTACGGCACCACCGGCGCCATCAAATGGGCGATGTCGGGCCGCAGCCAGGCCAAGCTTGCACAAGTTGCCGCCGAAATCGGCACTGATGCCCCGCTGATCGTCGCCGATGCTGCCGACCCCGCCTCGCTCGATGCAATGGTCGCGCGCACCCAATGCGTCATTACCACCGTCGGCCCTTACCAATTGTACGGTGAACCCCTGCTCGCCGCCTGCGCTACCGCCGGCACCGATTATCTCGACCTGTCGGGCGAACCGAGCTGGATGGCGGCGATGATCCCGCTCTACGACGCTGCCGCCAAAGCAAGCGGCGCGCGCATCCTGTTCTCCACCGGCTTCGATTCGACCCCCTTCGAGCTCGGCGTGTGCTACACGCAGATGCTCGCCCAAAAGCATCTCGGTGCGCCGGTGCCGCATGTCAGTGGCCGGGTCCGCGACATGCGCGGCGGGCTGTCGGGCGGCACGGCGGCGAGCGGCCGCGCGACGATGGAAGCCATTCAGCGGGACCCGTCGCTGCTGGCGGTGATGTTCAATCCTTTTGCGCTTACCCCGGGCTTTACCGGCCCCGACCAACCGCGCGGTGACAAGGTGCGCCATGACGATGCGCTTGGCGTCGACGTCGGCCCGTTCATGATGGCGGCGATCAACACCAAGAATGTCCATCGCTCCAACTTCCTGCAGGGCCACCCCTGGGGCGAAGGCTTTACCTATGACGAAATGGCGATCATCCAGCCCGGCGCCCAGACCGAATTCCCGGCGCTGACCGGCGACAATGTCCCCAAGCCCGGCGAAGGCCCGTCGAAGGCAGAGCGCGAATCGGGCTATTACGACCTTGTCTTCGTCGGCATCGCCGCCGATGGCCGGCAGGTGCGCGGCGCCGTCCATGGCGACAAGGACCCGGGCTATGCTTCCACATCCAAGCTCATTGCCGAAACCGCGATCTGCCTGGTGCATGAACGCCCCGATGTCGCGGGCGGCATCTGGGTGGCGGGCGCCGCCCTCGGCCAGAGCCTGATCGACCGGCTGCACAGTCATGCCGGCCTGACCTTCAGCGACGAGACGGCGTAAACGCGTGGCATAGGCTTTGGCCTGCATCGCTGCCGGCGGTTGCTGAAAAATCGCAGCTAGCGATGGTCAGCATCCGGCGGTAATGCACGGTCATGCGTATCATTGATCACTTCATCGCCGGCCAATCGGTCTCCTCGGGCACGCGCAGCAGCGACGTTTTCGATCCCAATTCGGGCAAGGTGCAGGCGCAGGTCACGCTGGGCGATGCGGCGACGCTCGACCAGGCCGTCGCCGCCGCCCGCAAGGCACAACCCGCCTGGGCAGCGACCAACCCGCAGCGCCGCGCCCGGGTGATGTTCAAGTTCAAGGAGCTCGTCGAGGCCGAGATCGACGAGCTGGCACGCATCCTGTCGTCGGAGCATGGCAAGGTGCTCGCCGATTCGAAGGGCGATATCCAGCGCGGGCTCGAAGTTATCGAATTCTGCTGCGGCATCCCGCATGTGCTGAAAGGCGAATACACGCATGGCGCCGGGCCGGGCATCGACATTTTCGCCCACCGCCAGCCCATCGGCATCGGCGCCGGCATCACGCCGTTCAATTTCCCGGCGATGATCCCGATGTGGATGGCCGGCGTCGCCATCGCCACCGGCAACGCCTTCATCCTCAAGCCATCCGAGCGTGATCCGACCTTGCCGGTGCGGCTCGGCGCGCTGTTCAAGGCGGCGGGCCTGCCCGATGGCATTTTCAATGTCGTCAACGGCGACAAGGAAATGGTCGATGCGATCATCGATCACCCCGATATCGCCGCGATCAGCTTTGTCGGCTCGTCGGATGTCGCGCATTATATCTCGTCGCGCGGCTGGGCGAACAACAAGCGCGTCCAGGCGATGGGCGGCGCCAAGAATCACGCCGTCATCATGCCCGATGCCGATCTCGATGCCGTGGTGCGCGATCTTGCCGGGGCAGCGTTCGGCAGCGCGGGCGAACGCTGCATGGCGCTGCCGGTCGTGGTGCCCGTTGGCCATGACACCGCCGAAGCCCTGCGCGCCAAGCTGCTGCCCGCCATCGCTGCCTTGCGCATTGGTACCTCGACCGACCCCGATGCCGATTACGGCCCGGTGGTGACGGCGGCGCACAAGGCGAAGATCGAATCGTACATCGACATGGGCGTGGCGGAAGGCGCCGAGCTCGTCGTCGATGGCCGCGGTTACAGCCTGCAAGGCCATGAAGGCGGCTTTTTCGTCGGGCCATCGCTGTTCGACCATGTTCGCCCCGAGATGCGCAGCTACCAGGAAGAAATCTTCGGCCCCGTCCTCCAGATCGTCCGCGCCGCCGATTTCGAGGAAGCGCTGCGGCTGCCGTCCGAGCATCAATATGGCAATGGCGTCGCGATCTTCACCCGCAACGGCCATGCGGCGCGCGAATTCGCCGCCCGCGTCAATGTCGGCATGGTCGGTATCAACGTGCCGATCCCGGTGCCGGTGGCCTATCACTCGTTCGGCGGCTGGAAGCGCAGCGCCTTTGGCGACATCGGCCAACACGGCATGGAAGGCGTGCAGTTCTGGACCAAACGCAAGACGGTGACCGGCCGCTGGCCCGATGGCGGCGTCGGTGATACCGCCTCAGCGTTCGTCATCCCGACGATGGAGTGACCGATGACCACCGAAACCCTTCTCATCGAACAGCATGACGCCGTCACCCTCGTCCGCCTCAACCGGCCGCAGGCGCTCAACGCGCTCAACAGCCAGGTCCTCGCCGACCTGATCGCCGCCTTCGCCGCCTATGATGCCGACCCGGGCCAGCGCTGCCTCGTCCTGACCGGCAGCGAAAAGGCCTTTGCCGCCGGCGCCGACATCAAGGAAATGTCGGAACAGTCGTTCGCCGACATGTACGGCAGCAACTTCTTCGCCGGTTACGAACGCGTCACCGCCACAAGGAAGCCGTGGATCGCCGCGGTCAACGGCTTTGCCCTCGGCGGCGGCTGCGAGCTCGCCATGATGGCCGATATCCTCGTCTGCGGGGACAATGCCAAATTCGGCCAGCCCGAAATCAAGCTGGGTGTCATGCCCGGCATGGGCGGCTCGCAACGCCTCGTCCGCGCCATCGGCAAGTCCAAGGCGATGGACATGTGCCTCACCGGCCGCATGATGGGCGCCGCCGAAGCCGAACAATCCGGCCTCGTCGCCCGCGTCTTCCCCGCCGCCGATCTCGTCGATGAAGCGATCCAGCTCGCCGCCGCCATCGCCGCCATGCCGCCGCTCGCCGCCATCGCCGGCAAGGAAGCCATCAACGCGTCGTTCGAAATGCCGCTGGCGCAAGGGGTGAACTTCGAACGCCGGCTGTTCCACGGCCTGTTCGGCTCCGCCGACCAGAAGGAAGGCATGGCCGCCTTCATCGCCAAGCGCCCCGGCAACTGGAGCGGCAAATGAGCATCATCGCCTTCATCGGCGTCGGCAACATGGGCGGTGGCATGGCCGCCAATCTGGCCAAAGCCGGCCACGAAGTCCGCGCCTTTGATCTGTCCGATGCCGCCGTCGCCCGCGCCGTCCAGCATGGCTGCACCGCCGCGACCAGCGCCCGCGCCGCCGCGTTCGGTGCCGATGCCATCGTCACCATGCTGCCCGCCGGCACGCATGTTGCCGCCGCCTATCATGACACGCTGTTCGCCGCCGCCGCCCCACCCGCCGGAACCGCCGGCACGGCCGGTCCCATCCTGATCGATTGTTCGACCATCGATGTCGCCACCGCGCGCAGCGTCGGCGAAGCCGCCGCCGCCAAGGGCCTGAAAATGGTCGATGCCCCCGTCTCAGGCGGCACCGCCGCCGCCGATGCCGGCACGCTCACCTTCATGGTCGGCGGCCCCGAAGCGGCGTTCGATCTGGCCCGGCCGATCCTCGCCAACATGGGCAAGGCCGTCATCCACGCCGGCAGCGCCGGCATGGGCCAGGCCGCCAAGATCTGCAACAACATGATCCTCGGCGCCACCATGGTCGCCACCGCCGAAGCCTTTGTCCTCGCCGAAAAACTCGGCCTCGATGCCCAGACCTTTTTCGACATTTCGTCAAAGGCCAGCGGGCAATCGTGGAGCATGACCAGCTATTGCCCGGTCCCCGGCCCGGTGCCGACGTCGCCCGCCAACCGCGATTACCAGGGCGGGTTTGCGTCGGCGCTGATGCTCAAGGACCTGAAACTCGCGCTCGCCGCCGCCACCACCGCCGGCGCCAGCGTGCCGATGGGCGCACAGGCCGAAGCGCTGTACCAGATGTTCGCCAACAACGGCGGCAGCAGCGCTGATTTTTCGGCGATCATCAAGTTCCTGCGCGGGTAAGGACAGCGGCCTCCGGCGGGCAGGGGGTGACCCCCTGCACCCCTTTTGTTTGTTTCAGGCGCCTGCTAACCATCGGTTGTGGGGCTCGAAGATTTTCTGACCAAATGGCACGGTAAGGCAGGCGGTGCCGAACGGGCCAACTACGGCATGTTCCTGACCGAATTCTGCCAGGTGCTCGGGCTGCCGTCGCCTGCCCCGGCCAATCATGATACCGAAACACGCGGCTATCAGTTCGAAGCCTTTGTCCGCAAATCCGAAGCCGGGGAACCCGCCGGCACCGGCCGCATCGATCTCTACAAGCCCCGGCATTTCGTGCTTGAGGCCAAGCAGTCGCGCCTTGCCGCCAAGGCCACCCCCGATCTGCTGGTCGCCGCCGGGCTCGAATCCGGGCCGGCGCAACCCGCCGGGCCGCGATACGATGCGTTGATGCGCGATGCCCGGGTGCAGGCCGAATCCTATGCCCGCGCGCTGCCCGCCAGTGAAGGCTGGCCACCCTTTCTGATCGTCTGCGATGTCGGCCGCGCCTTCGATATCTATTTCGACTGGTCTGGCATGGGCAAGGATTATGGCCCCTTCCCCGATCGGCAATCCTATCGCATCGATCTGCTGCAACTGCGCGATCCCGCAGTGCAGGCGCTGTTCCGTGCCATCTGGACCGATCCGCGCAGCATCGATCCGCGGCTCAAGGCGGCCGAAGTCACCCGCGATGTCAGTGCCCGGCTTGCCGAGGTCAGCAAATGGCTGGAACAGACGCAGACGGTGCGCACCGCCGGGCGATCATCATCGGAACGCAGCCTTGCGGTGGAAGAAACCGCGCTGTTCCTGATGCGGCTGTTGTTCTGCATGTTCGCCGAAGATGTCGATCTGTTGCCCAAGGGCAAGTTTCAGGAATTTCTCGCCTCGTGCCTGCCGAGTGACGTGATGGGCGAAATGGATGCGCCCAAGCTGCGGCGCGGGCTGGAGGACCTGTGGTCGCGGATGAACAGCAGCGCCGGTGATCGCTGGTCCTGGGCGCTGGGCGAAGAAGTGCGCTGGTTCAACGGTGGCCTGTTCGAAAACAACAAGGTTTTCGAACTCGATTGGCGCAGCGTGCGCGAATTGCTGGCGGCATCGAAATGCGATTGGCGGTGCGTCGAACCCGCCATTTTCGGCACCCTGCTCGAACAGGCGCTCACCCCGGAAGAACGCGCCAAGCTGGGGGCGCATTACACGCCGCGCCCCTATGTCGAACGGTTGGTCGAAGCGACCATCATGGAGCCGCTGCGTGCCGAATGGGCCGCCGTGCAGGCCCTTCCTTCTCCCCTCCCGCTCACGGGAGGGGCCGGGGGTGGGCCTTCGCCACCAACGGACAATCGCGCCGCAAGCCCCACCCCCAGCCCCTCCCGTAACCGGGAGGGGAGCAGCGAAAACCTGGCCGCCCTCGCCACTCGCGCCACCGCCTTCCACGAAAGGTTGAAGGCGCTGCGCATTCTCGATCCCGCCTGCGGCACCGGCAATTTCCTCGATGTGTCGATGGAATTGCTGCTGCGTCTGGAAGGCGAAGTGCTCACCCTGCTCGCC
>JBMOFG010000127.1:0-6107 GCA_049314415.1 Polymorphobacter sp. | reverse complement strand
GGGATTGTCGCCGTCCACGGCGCGCACCGGAGTCTGCACGATGCCGATGGCTATCTTGTCGGACCGAAGCGGTACACTGGCATAGCCGCCATCGTGACGAACCATGGGCGGTACTTCAGCATTCATCCCGATCTCCCCTGCGACATCTTGACGTGGATCGCACAAATCCATTTCATCGGCCATCACACTATTGCACTCAGAGCCGGCTTGCAATAACATTATAATGACATGATGTTTGAAAGGGGTCCGTTCCGGTGCTGATCAACAATTGGTACGTCGCGGCTGAATCGGCCGACATCGTGGTTGGTGAACCCTTTGGCGTGCGCATGCTGGGCTGCGATTTCGTGCTGTTCCGACAAGACGACGGCTCGGTCGCCTGTTTGTCGGATGTTTGCTTGCACCGTGGCGCATCGCTGTCGCGCGGCAAATGCGCCGGCAATCGCGTCGCCTGCCCCTTCCACGGCTGGGAATTCGATGCCGCTGGCCAATGCATGAAAATTCCGTCGATGGGCGACGATTTCAAGATTCCCAGGCGGGCCAAGATCGACAGCTATCCGACGCAGGAGCTCTACGACTGGGTATGGGTGTTTCTGGGCGATCTGCCCGAAGAGGACCGCCCGCCGGTTCCGGCCATGTTGCCCGAATATCCTGATGTGGCGGTTTGGCGTACCACGCGCATGGTGACCGAGGCGCCCGCCAACTGGACCAAGTTCGAGGAAAACTCACTCGATACCGCGCATCTGTCGTTTGTTCACAAGACCTTTGGCAGCCGCATGGACCCCAAGGCCAATATCGTGCCGATCGACCGGACGGCCTATGGTGCCCGCGTGTCGCGCGAACGCACGCCGCCGCCGGCCGAGGCGAAATCGGGCGTGCTAGGCGCGCTGCTTGCCGAGCCGCGCGGCAAGACCAGTGTCGAGCTCGAGTTTTCGCTGCTGGGGCTATGCCATCGCATCAAGCCGACCTTCCGGCCCGGCATGAGCCAAATTGTCTTTTCCGCATCGGTCCCCATCGATCGCTATTCCACCCGGCAATTCGGCCTGCAGGCGCGAAACTATGCGATCGAGCCCGAACATGATGAAGAACGGCTGATCGGACGCCGCGGCGCCATCGAGGAAGATATTGGTGTCGTGGGCCATGTGCGACCCAAGGTCGGGCCGACGCCGTTCCGGCAGGAAATGCTGATCAAGGCCGACGAGATGGAAACCATTTTCCGGCATCTGGTGTTCCGGATGATCGAGGCGGGCTGGGAAATCGATTCCGAAGTCGTCGAACGCGAATATGCGACGAAGATTTATGTGATCCCCTCGCCGGCGCGGCGGCTCGATCCCACCGGCTGGGTCCATGCAGCCGTTCCGACGACGCGGCCACGCAGCAGCTTTGGCTGGTCGAACCTTGCCGGCGATGCGGGCAAACCGGCCGAACAAACGCTAGACCCGGCTGCCATCCAGGCCGCGGAATGACGCCTGCCGCCAGCTTTGCGGGCACAGCGCCACATGCCGTTGCGCCGCGACTGGACAGCGACGAGGCGGCCCTGCTTGACTTTGCCGTCGCCTGGAAAGCCCGGCTGCGCGGGTCACTGCGCGCCGCCTTGCAGGTGATGTACGAAACTGTGGCCGCGCCGGCGTTTGCCAGTCGCACCGGCCGTCGCCCGCAGCACTGGCGCGAAGTCGAAGCGGCAATGGTTCCTGAACGGCTGTATCGCTGGTGGAGCGCGCTGTTGCGGGCCCAGCAGGAATATTATGTCGATGTGACCGCCGCCGTGGTTGAACGCCAGCGGCCGGAACTGAATGCGGCCTGTGCCCGCATTGCCGCCGATCCGCAGCATGGCAGCCTGGTTCTGGTACCCGGGCTTGAGGTTCCGGCCTATCAGGCGCTTGTCGATATTCACTGCGTGCCCGGCTCCTATTTCCTTGAACGCAGCCCCGATGATGTTGCGCCGGGTGCGCGCAGCGATCTTGGCTCGATCGTCTTTGCTATGGGCCGCCATGGCGGGTTGAACGAGGACAAGGGGCTGGCGGGCGCGCGTTTTGTAAAGAAGCGTTTTCCCGATCTGCAGGTCAACCGCATTCTCGATCTGGGCTGCACGATCGGCATGTCGACCTTGCCATGGTGCGACGCCTTTCCCGATGCGCAGGTTCATGCCCTTGATTTGTCGGCGCCCTGCCTGCGCTATGGCCATGCCCGGGCCGAAGTCTTGGGCAGGGCGGTGCATTTTCGCCAAG
Organism: Polymorphobacter sp.; assembly: GCA_049314415.1. Taxonomy (GTDB): domain Bacteria; phylum Pseudomonadota; class Alphaproteobacteria; order Sphingomonadales; family Sphingomonadaceae; genus Sandarakinorhabdus. The sequence goes on along the minus strand of JBMOFG010000127.1, from coordinate 3,882 downwards.
GAAATGCCGAGGCAACCGATTACCCCGATGCCAGTTTTGATCTCATCGTCAGCCATATCCTGCTGCATGAAACCAGTGCGTACGCGCTGCCCCGCATCCTTGCCGAGGCACATCGGATGCTGCGCCCCGGCGGTGTGATGCTGCATATCGAGGTTCCCGTGCGGCGCACGGAATGCTTCGACCAGTTTCTCACCAATTGGGATGCGCGAAACAACAATGAACCTTTTTGGTCGACTTTGGCCGAAATGGATCTGATTGGCGCGGCCGTGGCGGCGGGCTTTGCCGCAGATGCTGTGTTTGAAGCTGTCGTGCCGACCTGCTTTGCCAAAACCGGTGACTGGCTTGGCTTTGGCGCCCGAAAGGCCGCATGATGGCGGCCGACCGTCCCCGCGCCGCCAAGGGCGAGCGCCCGTTTTTTCTGGCTGATCCGGATTGCGAACGTCTGCTGACGATGGTGATGGCGCTGGCTGGCGAAATCAGCCTGCTCAGCGACAAATTCGATACACTGGTCCGCGTGGCGGCTGTCACGCCGCGCTTTGGTCTTGATGATATCGCGGCCTATGTTCCCGACGATGCCGTGCGCGCCGAACGCGCCCAGCGCCGCGAAGCCATGTTGGGCCGGGTGCTGCGGATTATCGAGGCCGATGCCGCACGCGCCATGTCGCCATCGCTACCCTATGACACCGTCATGGCGATGGTTTCCGATCCCGAAGGCCCGCCCCGATGACGCAGTTCGATCGAGGCGACATCATTGTCGCGGCAACCGATGTCGATGACAGCAACATCGACCTGCGCGATCATCGCGGAGAGGGGCGGCTTTTGCATTTCGATGCCGATTTCGCCTTGCGGGGCGAATATCGCACCGGGCAGCTAGGGCTGCTCGTCGGCCTGGCCATTGATCCGCTTGATGGCAGTCTATGGACGGCTGACCCGACCGGCCGTGCCGTTTATCACTTTTCCGCTGACGGCAGGCTCGTGCCGCCGCCCGATCTGTATAGCCGCGCCTGGGGCACGGCGGCATTCGCGCCCGGCGCTGGCGACCGCGGCCTGTTTCTTGGCGTGCATACCCAGCGTGGCCCGGCCCCCGACGATGCGCTGGGCGGCGACAAGCTGGTGCGGGTGGTTGATGGGCGCATTGTCGAAAGCTGGGCGGTCGAAACCGATGGCGGGCATACGGGATGGCACGGGCTGACCAGTCTGGGCTTTGCCGATGGCGGGCGTATCGCCGTCTATCTTTCCGAAGGCGGCCGCCGGGTTCTGCGCCATGACCTTGCCGCGCATCGTCAATTGCCCGATCTGAAGGTCTTTGCCGAAGACGATCTCCGCCGGGCTTATGGTGTTTGCGTCCTGCCCGATGGCCAGGCGCTGGTTGCCACCGGGCGTTCGGCGCTGCTGATCGATGGTGACGGCCGCGAGCTTGCCGAATGGCCGGCGAAACCGGAAAAAGGGTGGACCCGCGTGACGGCATCGCGGGATGGGGTGAGCTTTTTCTTCAACAACTTTCTTGAAGGCCTGATCCAGCGGCGGCGACTGGTCGATGGCGCGATCATTGCCACCCACGATATTGCGCGACGCTGTTCGTTGTGCGGTATTGCTGATTTTTGACGATAATTCGCGATTGCAGGAGCAGAACAATGGTTTTGATGATGATGCGCAGAACTGCTCTGGTGCTGGCGCTGGCGGGTTTCGGGGTGCTGGCCAGTTGCAGCGACAGCGGCAGCAAACCCGCGGCCACCGGCAATATCCTTAACCGCGGCACGGCAAGCGAACCACCGTCGCTCGACCCGCATGTCAGCCAAGGGAATTCGGCGTCGTCAATCATCGACGATATGTTCGTCGGGTTGATGACCAGTGATGCCGGCGGCAAGACGGTTTACGGCATTGCCGAAAGCCACACGGTTTCCGATGATGGCCTGACCTATGCCTTCAAGCTGCGGCCAAGCCTGAAATGGTCCGACGGCAAGCCATTGACCGCCGACGACATTGTCTGGACGTTTCAGCGTCTGATGGACTCCAAGACCGGGGCGCGTTATGCGGCCAATCTGTTTGTTTTGAAAAACGGCCGTGCTGTCAACGGGGGCGCGCCGCCGCAACTGCTCGGCGTCAAGGCGCTGGCACCGGACACGGTGCAGTTCACCCTGGAACGCCGGGTGCCCTATTTCCTGCGCATCCTGACATCGAATGCCACTGTGCCGTTGCCGCGCCAGGCGATCGAGACCGCCGGGCGCGGTTGGACCAAGCCCGGCACCATCGTGACCAACGGGCCGTTCGTGTTGACCGAATGGGTGCCCAACACAAAGATTTCGTTGAAAAAGAACCCGTTGTTCTATGATTCCGCCGGGGTGAAGCTTGATGGCGTCGTCTATTATCCGACCGACGATACCGGGGCCCTGGTCAAGCGCTACCGCGCCAACGAAGTCGATGTCATCCTCAACTTCCCGCCAGAACAGACCGATTTCCTCAAGAAGACCTTTGGTGACCAGGTGCATATCGTCACCAATTACGGGCTGTTCTATTATCTGTTCAACAACGCCAAGCCGCCGTTCGACAACCCCGCCATTCGCAAGGCATTGTCGATTGCCGTCGACAAAGATGCCATTGCCGGCAAGATCCTGCGCGGCGAAGCCGAACCGGCATGGAGCCTGGTGCCGTCCGATATCTCCGATTTCAAACGCCTGCCATCGGCAGACGCCGCGCGGCGGCTGGCCGAACGCCAGGCCGAAGCGCGCGCCTTGATTGCCCAAGCCGGCTTTGGCCCGGCCAAGCCGTTGAATGTCGAACTGCGCTATGACACCAAGGAAGAAAGCCGCCAGATCGCTGTGGCGATTGCCGACATGTGGAAGCAGGTGGGTGCCAATGCGACGCTTAAGGCGTCGGATTTTCGCGGCATAACCAATGATGCCCGCGGCGGACGCTTTGACGCCATCCGCTACCAATGGTTTGCGCCCTATGATGATCCGTCGACGTTCATTTCGCTGGTCAAGGCGCGGTCGCCGACTAACCTCGCCAATTACAAGAACCCCGCCATCGATGGCATGGTTGCAGCAGCCGATGAACAAAGCGACTCGGCGCGGCGTATGGCGATGCTGGCGGCGGCCGAAAAGACCGCAATGGCCGATTATCCGGTGCTGCCGATCTATTTCACCACGTCGCGGCGGCTTGTGTCGCCCCGCGTTGTCGGCTGGTCGGATTTTCCGGGCGGCAATGTCCAGTCACGTTATCTGTCGCTCAAACCGTGATTGCTCGCCGGGGTCATTCGGTCACGCCAGCGCCACCCCCGGCCGGGCCGCCAGAAAGACATGATGAACATAATGATCGGCGAGATAATAGGCGGTCAGCAGCTCGATCGGCTTTGAAAAGAGATCGAGTACCAGCAGCCGGACATAGACAATCGGCGCGCCGACGTTGGTGCCCAGTGCCTCGGCGATCCGGGCATCTGCCAATGTCGCGCTGATCAACTGATGCGCGCCCAGAATGTCGAAGCCCTTGCCTTGCATGATCGTTGCCGCCGGCGCGGCGCGCAGATCATCGGCGTTGATCGAGATCCCCAGGGACTGTGGGATCGAGATGATAGTGACACCGAGCGGCTGGCCGTTGCGCAGCCGGGTGAATGACGCCTCCACCACCTGTTCACCAGCCGCCAGTTGCAGGTCGCTTGCAATGGCTTCACTGGCTTCGCGTGTGACGACTTCGATATCCCTGAGTTCGGTTTGCGAATCGAGTTGGCGTAACCGTCGCACAAGTTCGGCAAAATCTCCGCGGCTGGGAATGTCGGGCAAGGCGGCATTGACAAAGGTGCCGCGGCCCTGGCGCCGCACCACCAACGCTTCTTTTTCGAGCAGCTCGACGGCAGCGCGAACCGTGATGCGCGAGACACCGAAC
>JBMOFG010000126.1:0-6121 GCA_049314415.1 Polymorphobacter sp. | reverse complement strand
GCCAGCGATGGCCGCGACGGTCTGGCTCGCGCCATTGGCGGGGGCTATGACGCCATCGTGCTCGATCGCATGTTGCCGGGCATGGACGGGCTGTCGATCCTGTCGGCGCTGCGTGCCGATGGCATCAGCACGCCGGTCATCATGCTGTCGGCGCTCGCCAGCCTCGATGAACGCGTCAAGGGCCTGCACAGCGGTTCGGATGATTATATCGGCAAACCTTTTGCTGTTGCCGAATTGCTCGCCCGCATAGAAGCGGTGCATCGCCGTACCGCACGTGCTGCACAGGACGATGCGCCGGTCACCCGGCTGGCCTATGAAGACCTTGATGTCGATCTGCTGACGCGTCGCGTCACGCGCGCCGGTCGGCGCGTCGATTTGCAACCACGCGAATTTCGCCTGCTCGAATTCCTGCTCAGCCATCGTGATCAGGTCGTTACCCGTACCATGCTGCTCGAAGATGTCTGGGACTATCATTTCGATCCGGGCACCAACGTCGTCGATGTCCATGTCAGCCGGCTGCGCAAGAAACTCGATGACGGCGGTGCTAAGCCTTTGCTGCATACGGTCCGCGGCGCAGGCTATCGCCTCGGCAAGGGCTGATCTTGCCACTGGCATCCCGTTCCGCCGCGATACCGACCCTGCCGGCGCGCAGCCGCCGCCCGCGCTGGCCGCGTTCGACAACGGCACGGATCACGTTGTTGGTCTTTATCGCGATGGTCGGCACCAGCGCCATCATTCTCGGTTTCATCGCGCGGGTGACGCAGGGTCAGCTCGATGCGGATGCCCGCACCCTCATTACCGCCGAACGCGAAGCGATCGTCGCCACCTTCAACCGCGACGGTGCGGCGGCGGCCCGCGATGTCATCATCGCCGAACTGCTCGTGCCCGGCCCGCTGGCAGTGCGGTTGGAAGATGTCGGCCATCGCGGCGTGGCCGGCAACATAACCGCCTGGCCCGCCGGCCTGCCACGCCAGACCGAATTCCAGCGGATCGGATTGATACGCAAAGGCCAGGGCGGGGCCGAACCCTTTGCCGTCACCAGCTACACACTTTCCAACGGCTATCGCCTGCTCGTCGGCCGCAGCCTCGCCGAGGAAGAGAGACTGACCGCAACGCTGACCACGAGCCTGTTCGCTGCGGTCGGGCTGGCGCTGCTGCTTGCGACCGGCATCAGCTTCCTGGTCACCAGCGCCATTGCCCGGCGCATTGAAGATATCGCCAATGTCGCAGTCGCCGTCTCGGCAGGGGATCTCGCACGGCGGGTCGAGGTGCAGGCGCCCGGTACCGGCGACGCCTTCGACCGGCTCGGCACCGCACTCAATGCCATGTTGGCCCGCATCGAGATGCTGGTCGACGAACTACGCTCGGTTACCGACGGGCTGGCGCATGATCTGCGTTCGCCGCTTACCCGGTTGAAGGCGCGCTTCGACCGGGTGCAGCGCGATGGCGACGCCAGCGGCAATGATATCGCCGCTATCGGCACCGAAGCCGATTCCCTGCTCGCCATGCTGGAGAACAGCCTCGAGATCAGCCGCGCCGAAGCCGGCATCGGCCGCGACCGCTTCGTCGCGATGGATCTGGCGGCATTGGCGCGCGACATGGTGGATATGTACGAGCCGCTGGCAGACGATAATGGCGTACGGTTGACCGCCATTGCCGGCGACACCGTGCCGATCACGGCGCACCGAGAACTGCTCGGCCGGGCGCTATCGAATCTGATCGACAATGCGCTGCGCTATGGCGCTGCCGGCGGGGTGATCGAAGTCAGTGCCGAAGCCGCCGCTGCGGGCGCGCGCCTGACCGTGACAGATCGCGGCCCCGGGATCGCACCGGCCGATCGCGACGATGCGCTGCGCCGCTTCGGCAGGCTCGACGCAGCGCGGTCGGCGCGCGGCGCCGGCTTGGGGCTGGCGCTCGCCGCCGCTATCGCACGGCTGCATGGCGGATCGCTCACCCTGCACGCCAACCGGCCGGGGTTACGCGTGACGATCGACCTGCCACAGCAGGATCAGGGGTGACGGCCCTCGCCCCTTCCGGGGAGAAGCACCGACGTCACGCCGCCTTTTTCGCCGCGGCGCGGCCATAAAAGCTCTCACCCGCTGCTGCCATGTCGCGCAGCAGTTGCGGCGGGGTGAAGCGTTCGCCATGCGCCTGTGCCAGCCGGTCGAGCGTGAAGACGACTTCGGCCAGCCCGACCGTATCCATATGGCTGAACGGGCCCCCGGTGAAGGGTGCGAAACCCCAACCGAAGATCGCGCCCAGATCACCGTCTTCCGGCGTCTCAAGCACGCCTTCCCCAAAGCAGCGCGCGCATTCGACGAGCTGGCGATAGAGCAGCCGCTCCTTCACCGCTGCCGGCGTCGGCTGTTCAACGGCAAGACCACCTGCCACCGTTGCCGACAGTTCCGGCCAGAGATATTTCTTGCCGGCATCAGGATAGAGATAGAAGCCCTTGGCATTCTTGCGGCCCTGGCGGCCGAGCTCGTGCATCTTTTCAATGACAGCATCGGCCGGGCCGGGCTTGTAGGCAGCGCCAAGATCGGCCTTGGTCTGCTGGCCGACCTTGTACGACAGGTCGAGGCCGACTTCGTCGTTTACCGCCAGCGGCCCGACGGGCATGCCCATCTGCTTGCCGACATTTTCGATCAGCGCCGGTACGGTGCCTTCGCCGAGCAGCGCCAGCCCTTCCTGAACATAGGTGCCAAAACAGCGCGAGGTGTAGAAACCGCGTGAATCATTGACGACAATCGGCGTCTTGCGGATCGCGGCGACATAATCGAGCGCCTTGGCGATGGCAGCCTGGCCGGTCTTTTTGCCGACGATGATTTCGACCAGCGGCATCTTCTCGACCGGCGAGAAGAAGTGGATGCCGATGAAGTTCTCGGGCTTGCTCCACGCTTCGGCCAGACCGGTGATCGGCAAGGTCGAGGTATTCGAGCCGAAGATAACATCGGGGCCGACCACGGCTTCGGTCGCTTTGGTCACCGTCGCCTTGATATCGCGGGTTTCGAACACCGCTTCGATAATCAGGTCACAACCCGCCAGATCGGCATAATCTGTCGTCGGGTGGATGCGATCGAGGATCAGCTGCGCCTTGGCCGGGTCCATGCGGCGCTTGGCGAGCCGGTCGGCAGTATACTGCTTGCCCTTTTCGGCCGCCGCCAGATCGCGGTCGAGCAGCACGACCTCGATACCGGCCTGCGCCGTCACCATGGCGACCCCGGCCCCCATCAGGCCGGCACCGAGCATGGCAATTTTCTTGGTCGGCATCGGTGCCAAGCCCTTGGGCCGGCGCGCTCCCTTTTCGGCAGCCTGTTTCGACACAAAAAGGCTGCGGATCATGTTGCCAGACTGCGGATCGGAAGCGATCTTGGCGAAATATTTGCTTTCGATACGCAGCGCCGTATCCATCGGCACCTGCGTGCCTTCATAAACAGCGGACAGGATTGCCTTGGGGGCGTTCATATTGTCGCCGGCGTTGACATGGGTCATCGCCGTGCCGCCCACAAAAATCTGTGCAAAGCCGGGGTTGAGGCCGGTCGCCGGGCCACCCGGGAATTTGAAGCTCTTTTCGTCCCAGGGCTGCACGCCCTTGGTCGGATTGGCCTTTACCCAGGCCTTGGCCGTGGCAATGATCTGGTCGGCCGGCACGACAGCCTGGACGACACCGACACCCAGGGCTTCCTGCGGGCTCATATTCTTGCCCTGCAACAGGTACATCAGCGCCGGCTGGATGCCCATCAGGCGCGGCAGCCGCTGCGTGCCGCCGGCACCGGGGAACAGTCCGACCATCACTTCGGGCAGGCCCAGAGTGATCTTGGGATTATCGGCCACGACGCGATAATGGCAGGCGAGCACGAATTCGAGGCCGCCGCCCAGTGCCAGGCCATTGACCGCGGCCGCCACCGGCTTGCCGCATGTCTCGAGATCACGCAGCAGCTTGTTGAGCGCATAGACGCCATCGAACAGCCGGGCGATCTTCGATTTGCCGTCATCGGCGGCCGGCGCATTCTGGCCGAACAGCGCGCCCATGCCCTTCAGGTCGGCGCCGGCCATGAAGCCGCTGGCCTTGCCGCTGGTCAGCACCGCGCCCTTGACGGCGTCATCGGTCTTCAGCCGTACGATAGCGGCGGCGAGATCGCGCTGCACTTCGGGGGTGATGACGTTCATCGTCTGGCCGGGAACGTCGAGGGTAAGCAGCAGGATGCCATCGGCATCGAGGTCTGAACGGATTGCAAGGTCGGTCATGAAGTTTTCCTCAACTCAGTCGCCGTGCATGAAAATGCCAATGGCGAACATCGTGTAGACTGAAAGCAGAAACCCTGAGGCGGCGAAGACGACAGATCGCCACCCCGCCGACGCAAGGCCTCAGATGCGCTCGATGATCGTGCCGGTGCCCATGCCGGCGCCGACGCACAGGTTGATCAGTGCGGTGCCCTTGCCGGTGCGCTCGAGCTCGTCGAGCACGGTGCCCAGGATCATGCCGCCGGTGGCACCAAGCGGGTGACCCATGGCGATAGCGCCGCCGTTGACGTTGATGCTGTCGTGCGAAATGTTGAGCGCCTGCATATAGCGCAGCACCACGGATGCGAACGCCTCGTTCAGTTCGAACAGGTCGATATCATCCTTGGTCATGCCGGCGCGCTGCAGCACCTTGGCGGCAACGAATTCCGGCCCGGTCAGCATGATCATCGGCTCGGAGCCGATGCTCGCCATGGCGCGGATGCGGGCACGGGGCTTGAGGCCATATTTCTCGCCCATCGCCTTGTTGCCAATCAGTACGGCCGAAGCGCCATCGACGATACCCGACGAGTTGCCGCCATGGTGGACGTGATCGATCTTTTCGACCTCGGGGTAGCGCATCAGCGCGATGGCATCGAAGCCCGGCATGGACTCGCCCATCGCAGCAAAGGCCGGCGCAAGACTGCCGAGCGACTGCATGTCGGTCTGCGGACGCATATGCTCGTCATGGTCAAGAACGATCTCGCCAATGACATCGCGCACGCCGACGACGCTGTTGCAGAATCGCCCTTCGGCCCAGGCGCGCGCGGCGCGCTTCTGGCTTTCCATGGCATAGGCATCGACATCGCTGCGCGAAAAACCATATTTGGTCGCAATGAGATCGGCACCGATGCCCTGCGGCGCGAAATAGGTCTTATAAGCGACTGCCGGATCCATCGCCCAGGCGCCGCCATCCGCCCCCATCGGCACGCGGCTCATGCTTTCGACGCCGCCGCCGATCGCGAACATCGCTTCGCCGGTCATCACCTTGGCCGACGCCATATTGACGGCTTCGAGCCCCGAGGCACAGAAACGGTTGACCTGCACGCCGGCGGTAGTCTGCGCATAATCGGCGTTGAGCACGGCGACCCGGGCGATATCGCTGCCCTGTTCACCCACCGGCGCGACGCAGCCGAAGATCACATCATCAACATCCGCCGTGTCGATGCCGGTACGGTCACGTACCGCCTGTAGAACCTGAGTACCGAGCTGGATCGGCGTGATCTCGTGCAGCTTGCCGTCCTTGCGGCCTTTGCCACGCGGGGTGCGGACGGCATCATAGATATAGGCTTCGACCATGGTCATTCTCCCAGGGAATTATGTCAGAACGCTGCGACCGGCAGCGCCATCATCGTTTCGGCACCCGCTTCCAACTTGGCGCGCAACGCCGCGACATCGGCGAAATTGCGCGCCGCATAATAACGGGCCGTGATCAGCTTGGCATTGTGGAAATCTGCATCATCGCTGCCGGCATCGAGGGCGGCGAACGACGCCTTGGCCATCAGCAGCCACATATGACCGAGCGCGACTATGCCCATCATGTGCAGATAGGCGGTTGCCCCGGCGCCGGCGTTGTCCGGGTTGGCCATGCCGTTCTGCAACAGCCACATCGTCGATATCTGCAGATCGCCCACCGCTTTTTCGAGCGGCGCAACGATGAAGCCCAGCCGCTCGTCCTGCTTGCCATCGGCAATTGCGTCATTGAGCAGTGCCAGCCATGCTTGGGTGCCGCGCCCGCCGTTCTGGCCGAGCTTGCGGCCGACCAGATCCATCGCCTGGATGCCGTTGGTGCCTTCGTAAATCTGCACAATGCGAGCGTCGCGGACAAACTGTTCCATCC